>DATAVV010000457.1:0-17058 GCA_036267555.1 Streptosporangiaceae bacterium
AGCAGGTCGCGGGTCATCGCGTCGAGCGCGCCGAACGGCTCGTCCATGAGCAGCACCTCGGCGTCCTGGGCCAGGGCCCGGGCCAGCGCGACCCGCTGCCGCATGCCGCCGGACAGCTCGTGCGGCCGCTTGCCGCCGAACCCGTCCAGCCGGACCATCGCCAGCAGTTCCCTGGTGCGCTGCCGCCGCTCGGCCTTGGGCACGCCCCGGGCGCGCAGCGCGAGTTCGACGTTGCTCGCCGCGCTCAGCCAGGGCAGCAGGGCGGGCTCCTGGAACATCATCGCGACCCGCCGGCCGCCCACGTCCACCTGACCCGCGGTCGCCGAGTCCAGCCCGGCGACCAGGGACAGCAGCGTGCTCTTGCCACAGCCCGAGGCGCCGATCAGACAGACGAACTCGCCCTGGCCCACGGTCAGCGACACATGGTCCAGGGCGAGCACGCCGCGGGCGCCGGACCCGTAGCGCTTGGAAACGTCGGTCAGCGTGACCGCATGCTTGCGATCGCCGTCCGCGGGACGTGCCCCGGGCGGGTGGCCGTCGGCCACCGCGCCCAGGGGTCCGGCGTGGCGATTGGTGATGCTCACGAACTCACCTGTTGCTGGCCCGCGGCGGCCAGCAGCTTGTTGAGCGGCCCGAGGTCGTAAAGGCCGCTCAGGTTGCTCACCGGCTTGAGCAGCCCGACGCTCACCGCGTGCTGGGCGTCGGTCTCCAGCGACGAGGCGATCGGGTCGTTGGTGAAGGTGATCTGCGCGAACGAGGCGGTGACCAGGCTCGACTTGAGGGCCTTGCCGCTCACCGAAGCGAGTTCGGCGTTGGCCGCCGCCTCTGCGGCCGACTTGTCGTTGGCGATGAACTGGTTGGCCTGAATCTGGCCCTTGAGCAGCCCGTTGATGGTCGTGGGGTGCGCGGCCATGAACGCCTGGGTCGCGACCAGGTTCGTGGTCACGAACTGGCCGCTCGGCCACAGGCTGGCCTCGTCGACGAGCACGTGGCCGCCGGCCGCGACCATCTGCGCGTCGGCGGGCGCGGGCTCCCAGCCGCCCGCGATCGACCCGGACTGGAACGCGAGCACGGCGTCGGAGTTCGGCGTGATCGGCGTGATCGGCACGTCGCCGCCGCCGGTCGAGGTGGTGGTCAGGCCCTGCTTCTTCAGCCAGTAGCGCAGCGCCACGTCCTGGGTGTTGCCCAGCGAGGGCGTGGCCAGCTTCTGGCCCTTGAGCTGCGACGCGCTGGTGATGCCCTTCTTGACCACCAGTTCGGCGCCGCCCGAGGCTGCCCCGGAGATCACCTTGATCAGCTTCCCGCCCGAGGTCTGCCAGGCATTGATGGCCGGGTTCGGGCCCACGTAGGCGGCGTCAAGCTGGCCCGCCAGCAGCGCGGTGGCCTCCTCGGTGCCGGTGCTGAACCCGTAGGTCTTCAGCGTCACGTTCTTGCCGAGATCCTTGGCGAAGAAGCCTTCCTTGATCCCGACCAGCGCGCTCGCGTGGGTGATGTTCTCCAGGAACCCCAGCCGCAACGTAACCGGTGCCGCGGCCGCGTCCGAGGTCCCGGAGCCGGAGGATCCGGGGGAACTCGACGAGCCGGAGGAACCGCATCCCGCCGCCAGCAGGGTTGCAACAACAGCCGCCCCCGCGGCGATCAGCACTTTTCTCATACTTCGCCGCCCGATCTCTTGATTCTTTTTTCCGATCTGAATACTTGGTTTAGTAGGCAATAGCATTTATACCACAGCGAATCTAGGGATCACACCAGCTCAGATGGCCATACAAAGGGCCTTGGCCGCCGGATTCGCCCAGACCGGGACAGGCGGGACCAGCCGGTCCCGAGCCCCGGCGGCCCGCGACGCTCAGCCGTCGTCGCCCGCGTCCTGGAAGTCGATCCCGGCCACGGACGGGTACCGCTGCAGGCACTGCTGCAACTGGGCCAGGTTCGCGTCGCTGGCTTTGTCGGTGCGGTAGGTGACCGCGTACATCATCATCGACGTGACCTGCTTGCGCGGCAGCGCCTCGGCCCGGACGTTGGGAATGTGCGAGCACGCGGCCCGCACCTTGAGCACGGTGGCCACCGACGTGTTCGACTTGAAGTTCACCGTCGCCCACTGCTGGCCGAGCGCGGCGTCGAACTTCGCGCACCCGGCGAGCGCCAGGACGCCCCCGGCCGCGACCATCGCGGCGGCCGCACGGAGGTGGCCGGCCACCCGGCTAGAATCTGGCACGTCTGCCAGCTTAGTGCGCCCCTGGACGCCCCATTCTCCCGGTCGGGATCGCCCCGTCCCGGGCGCGCGGCCTGCAGCAGCCCCACTATCAGCGGGAGGGATCATGGCCGCGCTCATCGAGGAGTACGCGCTCATCGGGGACATGCATACCGCGGCCCTGGTCAGCCGCGACGGCTCGGTCGACTGGCTGTGCGTGCCGCGATTCGACTCGGCCGCGTGCCTGGCCGCCCTGCTGGGGGACGAGCGGCACGGTACGTGGCGGATCAGCCCGGTCGCCGCGGACGGCCCGCCGTCCCGGCGCGGCCAGGTCACCCGGAGTTACCGGGACTCCACGCTGATCCTGGAGACCGAGTGGCAGACCGTGGGCGGCACGGTGCGGGTCATCGACTTCATGCCGCCGCGCCAGGACGAAGCCCCGGTCCTGATCCGGATCGTGGAGGGCGTGCAGGGCGCGGTCGAGATGGAGTGCACCTGGCGGCTGCGTTTCGACTACGGCAAGGTCGTGCCCTGGGTACGCCGCATCGATCACTGCATCGTGGCCATCGCCGGGCCCGACTCGGTCTGGATGCGCACCCCGGTCAAGCTGATCGGCCACAACATGGCCCACGAGGCGACGTTCACCGTCCGGGCCGGCGAGCGGGTGCCGTTCGTGTTCCAGTGGGTGCCGTCACATCAGGGCTCCCCGCCCCAGTGCGACGCCGAGGAGGCGCTGGCGCAGACCCAGCAGTTCTGGACCGACTGGGTGGCCAAGTGCACCTACCACGGCGAGTACCGGGACGCGGTGGTCCGGTCGCTGATCACGCTCAAGGCGCTCACCTACGCTCCGACCGGCGGCATCGTGGCCGCCCCGACGACCTCGCTGCCCGAGGATCTCGGCGGGGTGCGGAACTGGGACTACCGGTACTGCTGGCTGCGGGACGCGACGATCACCCTGGAGGCGCTGCTGCGCACCGGCTACACGGCCGAGGCGTCGGCCTGGCGGGAGTGGCTCGGCCGCACGATCGCCGGTGACCCCAGCGATGTGCAGATCATGTACGGCGTGGCGGGCGAGCGCCGGCTCGAGGAGTGGCAGGCGGAGTGGCTGCCGGGGTACGAGAACTCGGCGCCGGTCCGGATCGGCAACGCCGCCGTGAGCCAGCTACAGCTAGACGTGTACGGCGAGGTCATCGACGCGATCACGCTCGGCGGCGAGGCCGGGCTGCGGTTCGACAGCCACACCTGGAGCCTGGTCCGGGCCCTGCTGCGGTTCCTCGAGGCGAACTGGGACCAGCCCGACGAGGGGATCTGGGAGGTGCGGGGGCCCCGGCGGCACTTCGTGCACTCCAAGGTGATGGCCTGGGTCGCCTTCGACCGGGCGGTCCGGGTGGCCCAGCTCGGCAAGCCCGGTGCCCTGGCCCGGTGGCGCGAGGTGCGCGACCGCATCCACGCCGAGGTGTGCGAGAAGGGCTACGACGCCGAGCGCGGCACGTTCACCCAGTACTACGGCAGCACCGAACTGGACGCGGCGGTGCTGCTGATCCCCGAGGTGGGGTTCCTGCCGCCGGACGACCCGCGCGTGGTGTCCACGGTGGAGACCATCCAGCGCGAGCTCACCCAGGGCGGGCTGGTGCTGCGCTACACCCAGCCCGCGAGCACCCCGGGCGCGCAGACCAACGTGGACGGCCTGACCGGCTCCGAGGGCGCGTTCCTGGCCTGCAGTTTCTGGCTGGTGAACGCGCTGAACATGATCGGCCGCGAGGACGAGGCGGAGAAGCTGTTCGGGCGGCTGCTGGCCATGCGCAACGACGTGGGGCTGCTGTCGGAGGAGTACGACCCGCGCTACAACCGGCAGGTGGGCAACTTCCCGCAGGCGTTCAGCCACATGCCGCTGATTCAGTCCGCGCTGAACCTGGAGCAGCACGCCGGCCACCACTGCCGCCGTCCGGACAAGCCGGCCCAGCAGGCGCACTGAACCCCGGGGACAAGATCGCGGGGCGGACCGCGACGCGGCGCGGTTGATGCCACAATTATGCCCAACCATGGCTCCCCGTCCCCACATCCTGGTCGTCAACGGCCGCAAGGTCCGCCAGCCGGTATTCGTCATCGGCGCTCCGTGCTCCGGGGCGGACCTGCTGGCGCGTGCCCTGAAGTCATCCCCTGGCTTCCACGTGACCATGGGCCAGCCGGCGGTGATGAGCGTGGCGCACGCGTTCGCGCGCAGCCCGTCGATCCAGCGCGGCCGTGAGGCCACCGCCACCGTTCTGCGCGACGCGTTCGCGCAGGCCTGGCAGGTCACTGCGGCCGGCTGCCTGGGCTGCTCGCTGGCCTGCCGTGAGGCGGGCGGCGTGAAGGGCGCGTCGAGCTGCGTCGCCGAGCGCGACATCCGCCGGTACGGCGACGCCGCACCGGACCTGATGTACTGCGCCGAGGGCCTGGTCGATGCGTTCCCCGACGCGCGCATCGTGCAGATCATCCGTGACGGCCGGGACGTCGTAGCCGGCATGCTGGCCGACAATGACATACTGCGCTGGTTCAAGCCGGGCGTGGCCAACGTGGACAGCGAGTTCCCCAACCCGTTCTTCGGCATTGAGACCGAGTCCGACCTGGCCGCCTGGCCCGGGCTCTCGGTGGCGGCGAAGTGCGCGATGCGCTGGCGCGGCTCGGTCAGGACCGCGGCCCGGCTGCGCAACAGCATGCCGCCGGAGACGCTGACCACGCTGCGCTACGAAGAGGTGATCCGCCATCCCGCCGTCGCGGCCAGGACCGTGTCCGGGTTCATCGGCGCCGACGTGGCCTCGATCGGGGTCCGCTCCCGCGGCCGCAGCGCGGTGGGCTCCACCGCGATCGCGGCGGGAAGCTGGCGCCGCCGGCTGACCCCGCAGCAGGTCACCGACGTCGAGCGGGTAGCCGGCAACGACCTGCGCCGCATCGGCTACGGAGCCTGACGGCCAGCCCGGCCGACATATCTATACTGCGCCGCATCGGCTACGGAGCCTGACCGCTGTCCCACATCGGCTCGGCGCCCGGCGGCAGCGGCACGGTGAACGCGTTCAGCAGGAACGAGACCAGCGTGTAGTAGCCGCACAGCGACACCAGCTCGACCAGGCCGGCGTCCCCGAGCAGTTGCCGGGCCGCGTCGTAGGCGCCGGGCTCGACCCGGCCGTCCCGGGCGAGCTGGCGGGCCACGGTGTAGATCGTGCGCTCATCGTCGGCCGCGAACGGCGGTTCCTCGCCACGGCCGATGGCGTCCACGACCGCGTCGGGCACGCCGTGGGCCCGGGCCATCCTGGCGTGCGCCCACCACTCGAACTCTGCCTTCCAGCGGGCACCCACGGTGATGATGGCGACCTCGCTCAGCCGTCGCTCGATCGAGGTCTCGAACCGCAGCACCTGCCCGAGTGCGACCAGGTGCCGCCCCGCGCCGGGGGCGTGCACGGTCGCGTTGAACGGGCCGATCAGGCCGCCCTCGTCGCTGACCAGTTCTGCGCCGCGCGAGCCGACGACGGCGTCCCACACCTTCTGGCCGTCGGGATCGAGATCGTCGTAGCGCAGGTAAGGAAGTCGGCTAGGCACAGCACGACAATACTTGCCGGTCGGGCAAACTGCCGGTCGGGCAACTTGCCGGTCGGGCAGCGACCAATCAGGACCTGGCGGTCAGGTCGAGCGCGGCGGGCTCCTGGCGCGCGAACTGGGTGCGGTACAGCTCGGCGTACAGGCCGCCGGCCTCGAGCAGTTCCTCGTGCCGGCCCCGCTCGCGGATCCGGCCCTCGTCGATGACCAGGATCTGGTCGGCCTCGCGGATCGTGGACAGCCGGTGGGCGATGACCAGCGAGGTGCGCCCGGTCAGCGCGGTCTTGAGCGCGCGCTGCACGGCGGCCTCGGACTCGGAGTCCAGGTGCGCGGTGGCCTCGTCGAGCACCACCACGGCCGGGGCCTTGAGCAGCAGCCGGGCCAGCGCGACGCGCTGCTTCTCGCCGCCGGACAGCCGGTAGCCGCGGTCGCCCACGACCGTGTCCAGGCCGTCGGGCAGGACCGAGACCAGGTCCCAGATCTGCGCCGCACGGCACGCGTCGATCAGTTCCTGCTCGGTGGCCCCCGGCCGGGCGTAGGCCAGGTTGGCCCGGATCGTGTCGTGGAACAGGTGCGCGTCCTGGGTGACCACGCCGACCACGTCGTGCAGCGAGTTCTGGGTGACGTCGCGCAGGCCGAAGCCGCCGATGCGCACGGTGCCCTCGTCCGGGTCATAGAGCCGCGACACCAGGCTGGTGATCGTGGTCTTGCCCGCCCCAGACGGCCCGACCAGGGCGGTGAGCTGCCGGGCCGGGGCGGTGAAGCTCAGGTCGTGCAGCACGCCCAGGTTCGCGTCGGTGCGCTCGGGCGCGGGCAGCGCGATGGATTCCAGCGACGCGAGCGAAACCTCGGAAGCGGCCGGGTAGCGGAACGAGACATGATCGAACACCACGTCAGCGGGCCTGCCGTCCGGCGCGGGGAGCGTGAGTTCAACCGCGTCGGGGCGGTCCGCGATGAGCGGCTTGAGGTCGAGCACCTCGAACACCCGGTCGAAGCTGACCAGCGCGGTCATCACGTTGACCTGCATGTTGGACAGGGACGTGATCGGCCCGTACAGCCGGCCGAGCAGTCCGGCCAGGGCCACGAGCGCACCGACCTGGAACGCCCCGCGGACCACCAGGTCACCGCCCACGCCGTAGACCACCGCGGTCGCCAGCGACGCGAGCAGGGTCAGCGCGATGAACAGCGACCCGCCGTACATGGCCTGGGTCACGCCGATGTCGCGGACCCTGGCCGCCCGGTCGGCAAAGACCCGGCTCTCGTTGTCGGGCCGGCCGAACAGCTTGACCAGCATCGCGCCGGCCACGTTGAAGCGCTCGGTCATCGTCGACCCCATCGCGGCGTCGAGTTGCATTGACTCCCTGGTCAGCCGCTGCAGCCTGCGCCCGACGAGCCGGGCCGGGATCAGGAACATCGGCAGCAGAAGCAGCGCGATGACCGTGACCAGCCAGGAGTAGTAGAACATCGCCGCCAGCACCAGGATCAGCTGCAGCACGCTGGACACCACCGAGGACAATGTGCTGGTCAGCGCCTGCTGAGCCCCGATCACGTCGCTGTTCAGCCTGCTGACCAGCGAGCCGGTCTGGGTCCGGGTGAAGAACGCAATCGGCTGCTGCTGGACGTGGGCGAACACCTGGGTGCGCAGGTCGTAGATGAGGCCCTCGCCCACCCGCGCGTTGAAGTAGCGCTGCACGATGTTCAGGAACCCGTCGAACAGGGCCAGGCCGACGACGACGGCGGCGAGCCCCAGCACCACGCTCGTCCGCCGGGGCAGGATGCCCTTGTCGATGATCACACCGAGCAGAATCGGGTAGGACACGGTCACCACCGCGTCCAGCGCGGCCGCGATCATGAAGATGGCCAGATCCAGGCGGTAGGGCCGCGCGTAGCCCATGATCCGGCGGACCGTGCCCGGCTTCAGCCGCTGCTTGGTGACCGACGGATCCCGCGAGAACCCCCGCATCGCTTGCCACTGGTTGGCGTACATGGCGCAGGCAACCTTCGCCGGGCGCCGGTTCTTCCCGCGTCAGCTCAGGGCGAACCGCCGCCCTGAGGGGGTCGTCCCCCCGAGGCAAGCACCTCCCGGGCCCGCAGCAAGGAAATCTGTGCCTGGCGCTCGGCTTGAGCCTGCTGCTCCAGGGTGTTCGCGCCGGCCTGGGCCAGCAGCCGCTTGGTCGCCCGGGCCGCGTTCACGTCGATGGCCAGCAGCGCGGCGGTCAGGTCCGCGACGGCCGCGTCCAGGTCCGCGGCGGGCACCACCAGCTCGGCCAGGCGCAGCTCGCTGGCCTCGGCCGCGGACACGGTGCGCGCGGTGAGGCAGAGCTCGATGGCCCGCGGCAGCCCGACCAGGTCGGCCAGCGGTTTGGTCCCGGTCAGGTCCGGGACCAGGCCGAGGGCGGGCTCCTTCATGCAGAGCTTCGCGTCGTCGGCCAGGATGCGCAGGTCGCACGACAGCGCGAGCTGGAAGCCCGCGCCGATCGCGTGGCCCTGCACCGCGGCGATCGACACGATGTCGGGGTTACGCAGCCACAGGTAGCCCTCCTGGCTGGCCGCGATCCACTGCTCGAACGCCGGGTCGGTGGCGGGCGGCGGCCGCTCCTCACCGGGAACGCCCTCGGCGGAGAACGAGCGCAGGTCGATGCCCGCGCAGAAGGAAGGGCCCGCGCCGCGCATCACGACCACGCGGACGTCCGCGGGCAGCCCGGCGCCGATCGCCGCGAGGCCGCGCCAGACCGCGTGCGTCATCGCGTTGCGGCGCTCGGGGCGGCCGAGCGTCACCGTGGCGACCGCGCCGTCTATGTCCAGGCGCAGCCCGCTCGCGGTGAGGTCTATCGGTGTCACTGTCACGGGTGCGCTCCTAGCTGACCTGACCGGTACCGCACCAGCGCGGCGGGCCGGGAGGGGGACCGGCCGCCGCGACCTCAGCACTAGGTGGTGGGACGCCCCCGCTCAGCGCTTGGCCTTACCCCGGGTAGCACCGCCCCGGCCGCGAAGTGGTACTCCGGTCTCGGTCAGGATCCGGTGGACGAATCCGTAGGACCTGCCGGTCGAACCGGCCAGGGATCGAATGCTCTCACCAGCGTTGTATCTCTTTTTCAGATCAGCCGCCAGTTTCGTGCGGTCGGCACCGGTTACCCGGGTGCCTTTCTTGAGGGTCTCGGTCACGTGTACCTCCCGGTGAGCTGAAGTGACCGCTGCGTTACCATCTCCCGCCATGATCACGCATGAAGTCCTGATCGGCTACCCACACGCCTGCAAAAGATCTCGTCTTTTTCGCACCGTTTTCTGGCACGTGCGCCACGAACTGCGGCCATTCGCGCGGAACCTGGCCGGTCAGGCCAGAGCCACCAGGTCAGCGAGCTCCTCGCTCCACGCGTCCTCCACCCCGTCGGGCAGCAGCACGACCCGCTCCGGGCCGAGGGCCTCCACCGCGCCCTCGTCGTGAGTGACCAGAACGATCGCGCCGCCGAACCGGCGCAGCGCGGCCAGGATCTCCGCCCGGCTCCCCGGGTCCAGGTTGTTGGTCGGCTCGTCGAGCAGCAGCACGTTGGCGCCCGACACGACCAGGAGCGCGAGCGCGAGCCTGGTCTTCTCCCCGCCGGACAGCACCCGGGCGGGCTTGGCCACGTCGTCGCCGGAGAAAAGGAACGAGCCGAGGATGCGGCGCTGCTCGGCCTCGGTGAGGTCGGGAGCGGCGGAGCGCATGTTCTCGAGCACGGTGCGCTCGCCGTCCAGGGTCTCGTGCTCCTGAGCGTAGTAACCCAGCCGCAGCCCGTGGCCGGGCCGGACCTCGCCCGCGTCGGGCGGCTCCAGCCCGGCCAGCAGCCGCAGCAGCGTGGTCTTGCCCGCGCCGTTCAGTCCCAGGACGACCACGCGGGAGCCGCGGTCCACCGCCATGTCGACCCCGGCGAAGACCTCGGCCGAGCCGTAGGACTTGGTCAGCCCCTGCGCGGTCAGCGGGGTCCGGCCGCAGTGCGCGGGGACGGGGAAGCGGATCCTGGCTACCCGCTCGGGCGCCCGGTCGGCGCTGACCCCGGCCATCAGCCGCTCGGCCCGGCGCTGCATGTTCTGCGCGGCCTTGGCCTTCGTCGCCTTGGCGCGCATCTTGTCGGCCTGGGACTGCAGCGCCGTGGCCTGGCGCTGGGCGTTGACGCGCTCCCGGCGGCGGCGGCGCGCGTCGGTCTCCCGCTGCTCCAGGTAGCTCTTCCAGCCCAGGCTGTAGACGTCCAGCACGCACCGGTCGGCGTCGAGGTGGAACACCTTGTTGACCACGGCCTCGAGCAGCGCCGTGTCGTGGCTGATCACGACCAGGCCGCCGCGGAAGGCCCGCAGGTGGTCACGCAGCCAGGCCACCGAGTCGGCATCGAGGTGGTTGGTCGGCTCGTCGAGCAGCAGCGTCTGTGATCCGCCGAACAGGATGCGGGCCAGTTCCACGCGGCGGCGCTGGCCACCGGACAGGGTCCGCAGCTGTTGCGAGAGGACTTTCGACGGCAGGCCCAGGCTGGACGCGAGCGACGCCGCCTCGGCCTCGGCCGCGTAGCCGCCGAGCACCGTCAGCCGCTCCTCGAGATGGCCGTACCGGCGCACCGCGGCGTCGCGCCGGGCGGGGTTGGTGTCCGCCATGCCCAGCTCGGCCGCGCGCAGGTCGGCCAGCACCGCGTCCAGGCCGCGCGCCGACAGCACCCGGTCCACGGCGAGACCGTCGAGGTCACCAACCATCGTGTCCTGTGGCAGGTACCCGACCGTCCCGGTGTTGCGGACGTCGCCCGCCGCCGGAGCCGCCTCGCCCGACAGCACGCGGGCCAGCGTGGTCTTGCCGGCGCCGTTGCGGCCGACCAGTCCGATCTTGTCCCCGGCCGCGACCTGGAATGTCGCGGACTCGAGGAGCAGCCGCGCGCCCGCGCGCAACTCAACGTCCTTCGCGGTAATCATCGGAGAATCGCTCCATAACTCACATAACGGGCCTGAATTTGGTTGCACTGCACCCCTGGTGCAGGGACAGCCCGTCAGGACAGGAGCGGTTGCATGACTCAAGGCTACCCGAGGGGCCGACGGCCCTCACCCTCATTTTTCCGCCGCCAACCGGGTCGCCGCGCGGCCCTTTCCGGCCCCCGCGCCAGGTCAGCGCGCGGGACCCGGGGGCTCGGTGAGCCAGATCCGGACCGCGCGGAACAGCCCCGGCGTGGTGCGCAGCACCGCCAGCCGCGGATCGGGCACGGTGAGGAACCGCTCCACGGCGAGCCCGAAGTACGGTCGCAGCCGCGCGTCGTCGCGCAGGCCCGCGATCGCCCGCCGGTCACCGCCGAGCACCACCGCATCGAGCTTGCCCTCGTACGCGCCGAACACCGCGGCTGCGGTGGCCGCCGCAGCGCCCAGCGCCTCGCTGGCCTGCTTCTCACGCCTGCGCGCGAAGCGCTGCTGCGACTGGCCGCCGGCCGCGCTGCGCCCGTGGACCAGCCGCGAGCCCACCTTGGACGCGACCAGCCGCGCGGCAGGGCCGGTGAACACCCCGGTCGCGTAGCCGCCGAGCCTGACGAGCAGCACGCCGACGGTCCGGTCGGCGTTCGCGTGCGCCCGGATCCGCTCGGCCCAGTCCGCGGCCGGCGCATCGGGGCCGGCCGGCGGCAGCGGCGGGAACGGCGGGAACGGCACATGACACTGCGCCACCGCGCCGTCCTCGGCACGGAACGTGACCACCGCCGCGCCTGTCCTCGGGGGGACGACCTCCCCAGGCCCCCCCGACGGTGCTTGCCTTGGCGGGACGACCCCCCCAGGCCCCCCCGACGGTGCCTCGGCCACGACCTGGCCATGACGCTGCGCGAACGAATCCAGCCAGCCCGCCAGGCGCTCGGGGCCGACCTCGATCCACCGCCCGCCGGAAGCTGGACCGTTTGCCATTACGCACCGCCTCCAACCGCTTACTATCCGTGAGGTGAAATCCAGGGCGCGTTCCGCGCCAGGCCCGCTGACCGCCGGGCCCGCGGCACCGTGGACGCCGCAGGCGGCCGTGACGCTAGGACAACTCCGATGATGATTGTGACCGACGACAATAGCGCCAGCCACGCGGGAGGGCCCGCGCAGGACGCGGTAGAGCGTGCACTGGCCGCCGTGATCAGGGACCCGGTGCGGATCGGGGATCTTCTCGACGAGCTCAGCCGGGGCCGGCTATGGCTGCCGCTGCCGGACGACGGGCAGCCGGTGACCGACGGCTCGGCCGTTCACCTGCCGACCTTGCGCTACCTGGGCATCGATCTGGTGCCCGCGTTCACGTCCGGGGCGCGGCTGCGCGCGTCGGTACCGCGGCCCCGGGATCCCGCGGCGAGCGAGGCGGGGCCCGGGGCCTTCGCTCCCCCGCGGCTGAAGCCGCACATCGTGGTCCCCGCGGCCGCGGCCGCCCGGCTGCTTCCCGCCGACGTCGGGTTAGCGCTGAACCCGGGCGCGGGCGACAGCGTGCCGGTCTACCCCCAGGGCGTGGCCTACCTGGCCTCGGCCGGGGACGTCGGCTCGCGCAGCCGGATCACCGTGGGACCGCCGCCGGACGGCGCGGAGGCCCTGTTCGGCGGCATCTGCTCGGGCCTGGCCGCCGTGCCCGCCGCGAGCCAGGCGGCGGCCGCCTGGCTCGCGGTGGAACTGGCCGGCGAGGGCCTGGTCATCTCGGTCACGCTCGACGACCCGAGGAGCGCGCAGGCGCGCGATGCCGTGCTCGGCGTGGTCGAGCGGGTCGCGCAAGCGACGCCGTGCGATCCGTGGTTCCCGATCGACGTCACGTTCCCGGGGGAAGGCCGGGCCGACCCGGTCGACGAGTGGATCTCGGCTCGCGGCGTGCCCTTTTACCGTAGAGACCCGGCCTGAGCCGGCTGCTGGGCCCCGGTCACCGCAGAGACCCGGCCTGAGCCGGCTACCCGTTCCTGGCCACCCGGTTCAGCGCGCTGATCACCCCGCGCAGCGACGCGCCCACGATCGACTCGCTGATACCGACGCCCCACAGCACCCGCTCGCCCGCGGCGATCTCCAGGTAGGCGGCGGCCTCGGCGTCGCGGCCGGCGGTCAGCGCGTGCTCGGAATAGTCCAGCACGCGCACGTTGAGGCCGCCCAGGCCCAGGTCGGCCCCGGACAGCGCGTCGCAGAACGCCGCGATCGGGCCGTTGCCGGTGCCGCTCAGGGTGTGCTCGGCGGCAAAGGCCCGCACGGTCGCGGTGATCCGCTCCACGCCCTGCTCGCTCACGGAGCCGAACTTGACCAGTTCGAACGCGCCGTCCGCCAGGTACTCGTCGGAGAAGATCTGCCACATCAGCGCCGCGCCGACCTCGCCGCCCTCGTCCTCGGTGTGGCGCTGGATGACGTGGCTGAACTCGATCTGCAGGCGGCGCGGCAGGTCGAGGTGGTGGTCGGTCTTCATGATGTAGGCGACGCCGCCCTTGCCGGACTGCGAGTTGACCCGGATGACCGCCTCATACGACCGGCCGACGTCCTTGGGGTCGATCGGCAGGTACGGCATGGCCCACGGCATCTCGCTGACCGGCTTGCCCTCCTCGGCGGCCCGGCGCTCCAGGTCGTCGAAGCCCTTCTTGATCGCGTCCTGGTGCGAGCCCGAGAACGACGTGTACACGAGGTCGCCCGCGTACGGGTGCCGCTCGTGCACGTCGATGCGCGTGCAGTACTCGGCCGTGCGGCGGATCTCGTCGATGTCGCTGAAGTCGATCATGGGGTCGATGCCCTGGCTGTAGAGGTTCAGCCCCAGGGTCACCAGGTCCACGTTGCCGGAACGCTCGCCGTTGCCGAACAGGCAGCCCTCGATGCGCTGGGCCCCGGCCAGGACCGCGAGTTCCGCGTCCGCGGTGGCGGTCCCGCGGTCGTTATGGGTGTGGACCGACAGCGCGACGTGCTCGCGCCGGGTCAGGCGCCGGCTCATCCACTCGATCTGGTCCGCGTACACGTTCGGCGTGGACCGCTCGACCGTGCAGGGCAGGTTGATCACGATCTCGCGGCCCGGCTCGGGCTGCCAGACGTCCATCACGGCCTCGCAGATCTCCAGCGAGAAGTCGAGTTCGGTGTCCATGAAGATCTCTGGCGAGTACTCGTAGCCAAAGTCGCTGCCGGACAGGTAGCTCTCCGCGAACTTCATCACCGCGCGGGTGCCCTCGACGGCGACCGCCCGGCACTCGGCCCGGCCGTCGCCCTCCCAGCCGAATACGACCCGGCGGAAGATCGGCGCGGCGGCGTTGTACAGGTGCACCGTCGCCAGCTTCGCTCCGACCAGGGACTGCACGGTGCGCTCGATGAGTTCCTCGCGGGCCTGGGTGAGGACCGAGATGCGGACGTCGTCGGGTACGGAGCCCTTCTCGATCAGGCCGCGGACGAAGTCGAAGTCGGTCTGGCTGGCGGCCGGGAAGCCAACCTCGATTTCCTTGTAGCCCATGCGTACGAGCAGGTCGAACATGGCCTGCTTGCGCGCCGGGTTCATCGGGTCGATCAGAGCCTGGTTGCCGTCGCGCAGGTCGGTCGACAGCCACCGCGGCGCCGCGGTGATCGTGCGCGCGGGCCACTGCCGGTCGGGCAGGTCGACCGCGGGAAACGGGCGGTAGCGGTGGCAGGGCATGCCGGACGGGCGCTGGTTATTTGGGTTGCTCATGCTGCTGCTGCTCCTGACGAGGTGGCGAAGGGATCTGGCCGGCGCAGCACAGCAGCCCGCGACGAGGGGCCGACCGGTACTACCGGGCCTCGCCGCGGCCGCGAAGGAGCAGCACGCGCATCATGGCAGATCCATGCTAGCCGACGCCGCCGCCGGACGCGAGCCGAACCCGGCCGGCGGGGCGCGCGTCAAGGGCCTCCCAGGCCAGCGGCCGCTCCACCGTGGAGGAGCCGGAGATCGCTGCCGTGACGTCGGCGCCGGGTTCCGCGTCGCGGAAGCCCGCTGGCCGCCGGTCGTCCTCCCGCCGTAACGTCGCCAGTAGCGATGGCGCCGCGGAGCCCTAGGAGACGGCCGTGTTCGACAACCTCATCGATCCCACCATCGGGGCGGCCGACGGCGGCGGCCCGGGCCGGGTGGAGCTGGCCAGCCGGCCCGAGACCCTGGCCGGCCTGAGGCTGGGCCTGCTGGCCAACCCCAAGCGCAACGCCGAGCAGTTCCTGGACCAGGTGGCGCGCCTGCTGGCCGAGCAGCACGGCGTCAAGCCGGTCCTGGCCCGGATGAAACGCGACATTACCGATACTGCCCCCGCGCAGATCCTCGACGACCTTCGCAACCAGTGCGACGTCGTCGTCACCGGGGTGGGCGACTGCGGTTCCTGCAGCGCGTCTGCGGTCGCCGACGGCCTGCTGCTCGAACAGGCCGGCATCCCGGCCGCGGTGATCTGCAGCGACGCGTTCCGGGTCAGCGCCGACGCGATGGCCGGTCTGCGCGGTGCGCCGGGCTACCGGTACGTCACCACCCCGCACCCGGTGGCGAACCTGAGCCCGGACGGCGTGCGGGACCGGGCCGCGGCGGCCCTGCCCGCGGTCGTGGGGCTCCTGACCCGGCCCGGGGCGGCCGCGCCGTCGTGACGGCGACCTCGCTCACCGACCCGGTGGAGCAGGCCCGGGCCGTGGCCGAGTACTGCTACGAGCAGGGCTGGACCGACGGGCTCCCGGTGGTGCCGGCCACCAAGGCGGGCATCAATGCGTGCCTGGCCGCGGCCGGCCGCGCGCCGGACGAGATCATCGGCTCCGTGGCTCACCTGCGCCGCAGTGTCACCGTGGCCCAGGCGGCGGCGAACGCGATCATGGCTGGCTGCAGGCCGGAGTATTTTCCCGTGGTCCTCGCCGCCTGGCAGGCCCTGCACCTGGAGCGATCCGTCCGCGGAGCCTGGCAGTCCACGAGCGGGCCGGCCCCGCTCATCGTGGTCAACGGCCCGGTCCGCTCGCGCCTGGGCATCAACTGCGCGGGCGGCGTGTTCGGTCCCGGCTTCCGGGCGAACGCGACGATCCCGCGTGCCATCGGGCTGATCGTGCGCAACGGCTACGGGGTGCGCCCGCAGGAACTCGAGCAGGCGACCCAGGGCGTCCCGGGGCGGTGGTCACTGTGCCTCGGCGAGAACGAGGAGATGTCCCCGTGGGAACCGTTCAGCGCCGTCGGCGGGGTCGCGCCCGGTGTTGACGCGGTCTCCGCCGTCTTGATCAGGTGCTGCGAGTACGTGGACAACCGGGCGACCGACAGCGCGGAGGCGGTGCTCACCGACCTCGCCGACACGCTGGCACGGCTCGGCGCGTTCGTCGGCGGCGGGCATTCCAGCGGCGGCCTGGTGCTCGGCCCCGAGCACGCCCAGTTGCTGGGCAGCGCCGGGTACAGTCGCGCCGACGTGCAGCAGTGGCTTTTCACCCACGCGGTGCGCGACCGCGCCGACATGCTCGCCGCGGGGAAGGGCGACGGCGCGGCGGGCGACCCGGCACAGGCCGGGACCCCGTTCTCGATGATGCCGTCGGCCGCCGACATCCCGATCCTCGTCGCCGGGGCGGCTAACGCCGCGATATCGATGGTCTTCCGCCCCTTCGGCTGGGCGCCGTGGTCCGGCCGCGCGGTGCCGGTGGCCTGGCCGCCGGCCGACCCGGAGGTGTGACGTTGGAGATATCCCTCGGCGGCAAGGTCGCGCTGGTCACCGGCGTCGGGCCGAACATCGGCAGCGGGATCGCGCTGGCGTTGTCCAGGTACGGCGCCAAGGTCGCCTGCAACGACGTCGACGAGACCGCGATCAAGGCGTGCATCGCCCGCATCGAGCGCAACGGCGGGAAGGCGATGGCGGCGCCGGGCGACGTCACCGATGAGGCTGCGGTCCAGGGGTACATCGGCGACGTGCTGGCCCGGTGGGGCCGCATCGACATCCTGGTCAACAACGCGGCGCTGCTCGGCGGCCGGGGCGTGCTGGACGAGTCGGCCGAGTTCTTCGAGCGGGCCGTCCGGGTCTCGGCGCTCGGCTACTTCCTGAACACCAAATACGCGGGCCGGGCCATGGCCGAGCGCGCGATCAGGGGCTCGATCGTCTGCATCTCCTCGTCCAACGGCTGGACCTCGTCGGCCGGCATCATCGCGTACGCGTTCAACAAGGGCGGCGTGAACAACTTCGTCCGCGCCGCCGCCATGGACCTCGCGCCGTACGGCATCCGGGTCAACAGCTTCTCCCCGACCGCGCCGAACCCCGACAACCCGGAACTGATGGCGGAGCGGGCCAGGGCGGGGCTGAACCCCGGCGGGGTGATGAGCCAGCGCGGCGGCGGTCTCGGCGGCCCCGCGGGTGACGAACCGTGGCGCCGGCCGAGCC
>DATAVV010000458.1:0-3000 GCA_036267555.1 Streptosporangiaceae bacterium
GGCCGGCCTGCCGTACAAGGTCGTGGGGGGCGTCCGGTTCTACGAGCGGCGCGAGGTCCGCGACCTGCTCGCCTACCTGCGCCTGATCGCCAACCCCGACGACGAGGTGTCGCTGCGCCGGGTGCTGAACGTGCCGCGGCGAGGCATCGGCGAACGGGCCGAGGAGTGTGTGGTCTCGTTCGCGGCCCGGGAGCGGATCAGTTTCGCCCGCGCGCTGGCCCGCCCGGGCGACATCGGCGACCTGGCCTCCCGGTCGGCCCGGTCGATCGAGGCGTTCAACGACCTGATCGGCGGCCTGCGCGACAGCGCGCAGGCCGGCAGCCCGGTCGGCGACCTGGCCGAGGCCGTGCTCGATCGGTCCGGCTACCTGGCCGAGCTGCAGGCGTCCAGCGACCTGCAGGACGAGAGCCGGATCGAGAACCTCAAGGAGCTGGTCTCGGTCGCCCGCGAGTACGACAGCCGCAACCCGGGCGGGTCGCTCCCCGACTTCCTCGAGCAGGTGGCGCTGGTCGCCGACGCCGACCAGATTCCCGAGGGCGAGGAGCACGGCGGGCTGGTCACCCTGATGACGCTGCACACGGCCAAGGGCCTGGAATTTCCCGTGGTGTTCCTGACCGGCCTGGAAGAGAACGTGTTCCCGCACGAGCGGTCGATCCACGACGAGCGCGAGCTCGCCGAGGAACGGCGGCTGGCCTACGTCGGGATCACCCGCGCCGAGCAGCGGCTGTACCTGACCCGCGCGGTGGCCAGGACCTGGTGGGGGCGGCCCGCCTACCACAAGCAGTCCCGGTTCCTGTCCGAGATCCCCGAGGCGCTGGTCGAATGGCGCCGCGACGAGTCGGCCGCGGCGCCGCCCGCCTCTGAGCGGTTCGCCCGGCGGCCCGGGGTGCAGTCCCCCGGGAACCGGCAGGTGCCGTCGCTGTCACCGGGCGACCGGGTGAACCACGACTCCTACGGGCTCGGCACGGTGCTGTCGGTCGAGGGCCGCGGCGACGACCCCGAGGCCAAGATCGACTTTGGCGGGGACTACGGCATCAAGCACCTGGTGCTGCGCTACGCCCCGATCGAGAAGCTGTAGCTCACCGCAGGTCCGCCGCGCGCGCGTCGATGATGTCGGCCAGCGCGCCGGGGGTGCGCAGCGGCAGCAGGTGGTCGGCACCGGGCACGACGATCAGGTCGCAGCCAGGGATGCGGCCCGTGATCCGCTCATCGGGTCCCAGATCGTGGCGTCCCCCCAGCCCGGGTGCAGCAGGACCAGCGGCAGGCCCGTCTGTGCCGCTGTCCTGCGCCCAGACCTCGCCGCCTGCCACTGGGATGGTCAGCTCCACGGCGGGCATTGTGGCACAGTCGGCGCCGCCCGCCGGGGCCCGGGCGGCTACCCTGCGGAAGAGGGATACCCTGCGGACCGGGCTGGGCCGCGGTCGGCGTGGAGGACATTTCATGAGCACTATCCGCGTGGTCATCGCCAAGCCGGGCCTGGACGGCCACGATCGCGGCGCCAAGGTGGTGGCGCGGGCCCTGCGGGACGCCGGGGTGGAGGTCATCTACACCGGGCTGCACCAGTCCGCGGAGCAGATCGTCGGGGCCGCGCTGCAGGAAGACGCCGACGCGATCGGCCTGTCGGTCCTGTCCGGCGCGCACATGACCCAGTTCCGCCGGGTGCTCGAGTTGCTGGCCGAGCGCGACGCCGGCGACATCGTCGTGTTCGGCGGCGGCATCATCCCCGAAGCGGACATCACCGAACTCGAGCAGATGGGCGTGGCGAGGATCTTCACGCCCGGCGCGCCGACCACCGAGATCGTCGACTGGGTCCGCTCCAAGTTCGGCAAGCCCGAAACCGTCTCCTGACTCGGCCCGGGTCTCCGCGTGACCCGCCGGCGCCTGCGGCCACGGGGCCCGCGCCGACGATCCGCCGCCGCCCTTGTAGCCAGACCGGGCCCGGGGGTGCCGCGTGGGCCCTGGTGCCGCGTTATCCGAAGTCTGGATTTCAGGCGGCCGCGGGCACGGTGCGCAGAGCTAGCGCGGGCCGGGCTTGGCCCGCCCTGATCGCCGCCCGGACCTCGGCGGCCACCTGGCCGGGCTCGCGGCGGATCATCTTCGGCGTGAAGTGCAGCACCAGGATCCCGTGCGCGGTCATGGTCGCGTGACGCTGCAGCGTGCGCTCCCAGTCCGCGGGACTCAGGTGCCATTCCCGCGAATCGACCTCGGCCGCGACCCCGGCGTCCGGCCACCAGGCATCGGCCATCGCGACGAACTCGCGGCCGGCCAGGATCCGCGCGTTGAACAGCGGCAGCGGCAACCGCGCCCGCCGCAGCAGGTCCGCGAACTCGGCCTCGGCCACGGACCGGATGCCCTCCGCGACCTCCGCGATGGCCTGGCGCAGCAGCGCGGAATGACGCCGCGGACCCGCCGTCACCTCGTCGGCCAGCAGGAAGATCGGGCAGTGGCCCGACTGCACGGCGTCGGCCACCACGGCTCGCACCTCGCGCAGGCCGGTCAGGGCGCGCGCGGTATCCGCGACCGCCCGGGCCGGTAACGCCACGCGGACCCCGCGGTCGTTGAGGAACATGTCAGGCATCCGGGCCGTGCGCCAGATCCGGACGAAACCCGCGTCCCGCACCCTCCGTCGCGCCGGGATCAGCACGGTGATGGCCTTGGTGCCCGGAGCCCGGATGCGATGGTGCGGCAGGGCCGCGGTCCCAGTGATCATGCTGTCGGTGCCCGCGTAGACCAGTGCGGCGATCTCGCGCTGGGCCCAGGTAGGTGTCCCCGTCACCGCCAGGTACACCCCAGGCAGCAGCCGCTGCCACGGGCCGCCATCGGCTGTCCTGCGCCGCAGCATCGCCGGCGTCATCCCGCAGGAAAGCGCCTGACCGCGCGCGACGACTTGCTGCTGCCGCCGGAGCAGCGCGGATAACCCTGCCTGGTAATCCGTCACGCCCCCCAGCGTGCCCCAAGCCTCTGACATCCGGCTCGACGGCCATGGGTGGAAGTCTGGTG
>DATAVV010000459.1:0-2517 GCA_036267555.1 Streptosporangiaceae bacterium
AGGTTGATCGTCGTGGTGGTCTTGCCCACCCCGCCCTTCTGGTTGCAGACCGCAACGACCCGTGCCGGGCCGTGCCGCAGCAGGGGTTCGGGGTCGGGGAAAATCGGTACCGGCCGACCGGTAGGGTCAAGCACGCCGGGCCTGACCTCCAATGCTCGGGATGCTGCCAAAGCCTACTGCACCTCCCCAGCGGTCGCCCGCTTTGCGCCCGCTAAGAACCCGGACTCTAGCGCGAGGTTAGGGCCTGGGGACTGGCAGCGGCAAGCCGACTCACCGTTCGCGAGGAAATGGCCTTTGCGCAGCACCTGCCCTAGGGTGCGCACTCGCGTAGACCTCGCGCAGCTTGTCCACGGTCACCAGGGTGTAAACCTGGGTTGTCGTGACGGACGCGTGCCCGAGCAGTTCCTGCACGACGCGCACGTCGGCCCCGCCGTCCAGCAGGTGAGTGGCGAACGAATGGCGCAGCGTGTGCGGGGACACCTCGGCCACTCCCGCGCGCAGCGCGGCGGCCCGCAACGCCGCCCAGGCGCCTTGGCGGGTGAGCCGCCCCCCACGCGCGTTAAGGAACACGGCGGGGCTGGCCGAGGTCCGGCGGGCGGCCGCGACGAGCGACGGGCGCGCCCGGACCAGGTATTGCTCGAGCGCCTGCCGGGCGAAGCTGCCGACCGGGACGATGCGCTCCTTGCCGCCCTTGCCCGACAGCCGGATCGCCGCGGGCATCGCGGCGGCGGGCCGGGCCTGGCCGGCCGGGGCCAGGGCCAGGTCGTCGATGTCGAGCGCGGTCGCCTCCGAGATCCGGGCCCCGGTCGCGTACAGCAGTTCCAGCAGCGCGCGGTCCCGCAGCGGCCTCGGGCCCTCGCCGGCCCCGGCCGCCGCGAGCAGCCGCTCGACGTCATGGACGGGCATCGCCCTGGGCAGCCGCCGCGGCGGCGCGGGCGGCCGGACCGGGTGGGCGGGGTCGGACGCGGCCAGCCCCTCGGCCGCCGCGAACGAGTGCAGGCCGCGCACGGCGACGACGGCCCGGCCGGCCGAACTGGCCGCCAGCGGCGGGTGCTCCTCGTCTCCCTCGCGCAGCCCGGCCAGGAACTCGGCCACGTCCTGCGTGGTCACGTCGCCGACGCCGGACCGGCCCGCCGCGGCCAGCGCCGCCGAGTAGCGCCGTAGGTCCCGGCGGTAGGCCTGCAGTGTGTGCCGCGCCAGGCCGCGCTCCACCATCAGGTGATCGAGGTAGCGCGTGATGGCCTGATCGACGGTGAGCTGGGGCGCGGTTTTCAGTTGAGCGCCTCGCTCGTCTCGGTCCAGGCCAGCCCGTGCGCCTCCGCGACGCTGCGGTAGGTGAGCGCGCCCTCGTGGGTGTTCAGGCCCAGCGCGAGCGCCAGATCCGCGCGCAGGGCGTCCCGCCAGCCGTGGTTGGCGATCTCGACCATGTACGGCAGCGTGACGTTGGTCAGCGCATACGTCGAGGTGTGCGGGACCGCGCCAGGCATGTTCGCCACGCAGTAGAACAGCGAGTCGTGGACCGGGTAGGCCGGGTCGTCGTGGGTGGTGGGACGGGAGTCCTCGAAGCAGCCGCCCTGGTCGATGGAGATGTCCACGAGCACCGAGCCCGGCCTCATCCGCGACACGAGGTCGTTGGGGACCAGCGTCGGGGCCTTGGCCCCCGGGACCAGCACCGCGCCGATGACCAGGTCCGCGTCGATCACGGCCCGCTCGATCTCGTAGGTGTTGGACGCGACGGTCTGCAGGTGGCCCTGGTAGATGGCGTCCGCGGAGCGGAGCCGCCCGACGTTCTTGTCGATCAGCAGCACCTCGGCCTGCATGCCGAGCGCGATCGCCGCGGCGTTCATGCCGGACACGCCGGCGCCGAGCACGACCACCTTGGCCGCGTACACCCCGGACACGCCGCCCATCAGGATGCCGCGCCCGCCGCCGTCGCGCTGCAGGTGGTGGGCGCCGACCTGCGGGGCCATCCGCCCGGCCACCTCCGACATGGGCGCCAGCAGCGGCAGCGTCCCGTCGGCAAGCTGGACGGTCTCGTACGCGATCGCGGTGATGCCGGAGCTGAGCAGCGCGTCGGTGCACTCCCGGGACGCGGCCAGGTGCAGGTAGGTGAACAGGACCTGGCCCTTGCGCATCCGGTGGTATTCCTCCGCGATCGGCTCCTTGACCTTGAGGATCAGGTCTCCCGCCTGCCACACCTCGTCCGCGTCGGGCACGATCGTGGCCCCGGCCGCGGCGAAGTCGTCGTCGGGAATCAGCGAGCCCGCGCCCGCGCCCTTCTGGACGAAGATGTCATGCCCGGAACGGACCAGTTCGTGCACGCCGGCCGGCGTGATCGCCACGCGGTACTCATGGTTCTTGAGCTCCTTGGGAATGCCGACTTTCATGGCGTCAGTCCTTCCTGGTCGAGGTGGCCCGCCTGGCCCCGTTGCCGGGCAGGTCCACTCCGGGCGCGCGTCACCGCGCCGCCTCAGCGCTCTGGGGCATCCGCGGCCCGCAGCGCGCCGAACCCGTCGC
>DATAVV010000460.1:0-10177 GCA_036267555.1 Streptosporangiaceae bacterium
TGTTCGCCGCGCTGCGCGCCGAGGGCGTGATCCCGGCCGGGCTCCGGTTCCAGGTCGGGCTGCCGTTCCCGGCCAGCGCGCTCAACGGGTTCAAGGCGGACTTCGCCCGCGACTACCCGGTGGCCGAGCGCGCGTACGAAGACCTGGTCGCCCGGGAACTGGCCCGGCTGACGGCGGCCATCCCGCCGGCCGAACTCGCGATCCAGTGGGACGTCGCCTACGAGGTGATCGACCTCGAGGGGGTCCTGCCGTGGACCGCGCCCGGGGCCTGGGAGCGGTTCGCCGGCCCGGTCGGGCGGCTGACCCGGCTCATCCCGGCGCAGACGCTGGTCGGTTATCACCTGTGCTACGGGACGTTCCCCGAGTGGCCGATGTACGAGGCCCGCGACATGGGCCTGCTGGTGCGGATGGCCAACCATGCCGTGGCCGCCTCGGGCCGGCCGGTCGACTGGCTGCACCTGGCCGGCCCGCGCTACCTGCGCAGCGAGGACGACAGCTTCTTCCGGCCCCTGGCGGGCCTGGAGGCCGGCGACGCCCGGGTCTTCCTCGGCATCATCCTGCCGATCGACGGCGTCGCGGGGATGCGGCGGCGGAAGGCGACGGCGTCCCGCTACCTGGCCGACTTCGGCGTGGCCATGTACTGCGGGTTCGGCCGCCAGCCAGGCCGGGACGGCATGGAAACGCTGCGTGACCACCGGCAGACCGCGCTGGCCGCCCGCGGCTGAGCCCGGCTGCCGGGTGCCATCAGGCGCCCGCCCCACCCAGATGCCCGGCTGCCGGGCGTCAGCGGGCCGTTTATGTAACGTTAATGGCTTTGGCGCAAATTTTTCGGCATCATCAACAGGGCTGCCTTTACGTTCCAGCTAGGGACCATCCCAAGCTGGAGGGGAAGCGGCCTTGCGCAACCGGCCCAGCCCGCGTCGCCGAACCAGAATCCGCCCGACCTCGCTGGCCAGGCCGCGGGCTGCTCACGTCAGCCGGGCGGCCCGGGCGGGTCGACGAGGATGACCTCCAGGGTGCGGGGGCCGTGCACGCCTTCGACGCGGGACAGTTCGATGTCGCTGGTCGCGGACGGGCCGCTGATCCAGGTCAGGGGGTGGTCGCTGTGCGGGGCCAGCCGGGCGATGGCCTCGGGTACCAGTTCCACGACCTGGTCGGCGCGCACCAGGCACAGGTGGTAGTCGGGCACCAGCGTGATCGCGCGGCGGCCCTGGCCGGGGGAGCCGTCCAGCACGATGGTCCCGGTCTCCGCGATCGCGACCTCGGCGGCGGTGATCACGCCGTCGAAGCCGTCGAGGTCCGGCGCGGACAGGCCGTCGTCGGTCACCGCCTCGACACCGGGCGGCAGCCCGGTCAGGTCCAGGCCGGGCGGGACCACGACCCGCCGCGCCCGGCGCTCGGTCAGCGCCGCGGCCACCGCGGCGGCGAGGTCGGCCGGAGCGGCGCGGCGGACCGCGGCGCGGTAGTCGATCAGCCGCTCGGCCAGCAGGTCCAGCAATTCCTCGCTGCCGCGCGCACCCTGCGTCCGGTAGGCCGCGACGGGCGGCGCCCCGTCCGCTTCACCGGGCCCGGCGGCGCCGAGCGCGGTGCGGATCCGGGCCAGCACCTCCTCGCGCGCGTTCACGCGCGCTCCCGGCCGGACTCGCGCCACCACTGGCGGAACGTCTGGGCGGCCGGCACGGGCGCGTCCCGGGCCCGGGTCCAGGCCGACAGCGGCGGGGGCAGCGCGCGGATCCGGCCGCCCCGGCTCAGCGGGCGCCCGGCCCGCCCCGCGCGCTGCGCCGCGGCGAAGCGCGCCGGGTCGGCCATGACCCAGGAGGCTGCGGCCATGGTCAGTGCCTCCGGGCTCGGCAGCCGATGGGTGTCGCGGACGGCCTCGACGTGCCGGGCGCGCAGATGGACCAGCAGCGACGGGATGTCGATCTTCACCGGGCAGGCGTCGTAGCAGGCGCCGCACAGCGACGAGGCGTACGGCAGCGAGGCGTTGTCTTCCACGCCGGTGAGCTGCGGGGACAGCACCGCGCCGATCGGGCCCGGGTAGACCGAGCCGTAGGCGTGGCCGCCGGTGCGCTCGTACACCGGGCAGACGTTCATGCACGCCGAGCAGCGGATGCAGTGCAGCGCCTGGCGGCCGGTCTCGTCAGCGAGCGCGGCGGTCCGGCCGTTGTCCAGGATCACCAGGTGGAACTGCTGCGGCCCGTCGCCGGGCGTCACCCCGGTCCACAGCGAGGTGTAGGGGTTCATCCGCTCGCCCGTGGATGAGCGCGGCAGCAACTGCAGGAACACGCCCAGGTCCCGCCAGGACGGGATCACCTTCTCGATGCCCATGACCGTGATCAGGGTCTGCGGCAGGGTCAGGCACATCCGGCCGTTGCCCTCGGACTCCAGCACGCACAGGGTGCCGGTCTCCGCGATCGCGAAGTTGGCCCCGCTGATGCCGACCCGGGCGGACAGGAACTTGCGGCGCAGGTGCAGCCGGGCCGCCTCGGCCAGCGCGGGCGGGTCGTCGGTCAGCGCCGGGTCCACGTCGCCCATCTCGCGCAGGAAGATCTCCCGGATCTCGGCCCGGTTGCGGTGGATCGCGGGCACCAGGATGTGCGAGGGCCGGTCGTGGCCAAGCTGGATGATCAGCTCGGCCAGGTCGGTCTCGTAGGCCGTGATGCCGGCCGCGGCCAGCGCGTCGTTGAGCCCGATCTCGTCGGTGGCCAGCGACTTGACCTTGACCGCCTCGGTGGACCCGGCCGCCAGGACCAGGCGGGCCACGATCTGGTTCGCCTCGGAGGCGTCCCGGGCCCAGTGCACGGTCCCGCCGCGCGCCTGGACCTGGGTCTCCAGTTCTTCCAGGTAGCGGTCCAGGTGCCGCATGGTCTGCGCCTTGATCGCCTGGCCCGCGCTGCGCAGTTCCTCCCAGTCCGGCAGTTCGGCCACGACGGCGGCCCGCTTGGCGCGGATGGTCGCCGTGGCTTTGCCGAGGTTGCGCCGAAGCTGGCTGTCGGCCAGGGCCCGCCGGGCCGCCTTCGGGAACGGCTCGTCGCCGCGCAGGTGGCCCACGCCGCGCGGCGCCGTCGGCAGGCCGAGAAACGTGGTCACGGGGCCCCTCCGTCCCGGGTGGAGGCCAGGATCTCGGCCAGGTGCACGGTCCGCACGCCGGTGCGCAGCCGGGACAGGCCGCCGCCGATGTGCATCAGGCAGGAGCTGTCGCTCGCCGCGCAGAACTCGGCCCGGGTGCTCAGCACGGCCCGCATCTTGTCGGCCAGCATCGCGGTCGACGTGTCGGCGTTCTTGATCGCGAACGTGCCGCCGAACCCGCAGCAGGTGTCCGCGTCGGGCAGTTCGACCAGGTCAAGCCCGCCCACCTGGCGCAGCAGCCGGGCCGGCCGGTCGCCGACCCGCAGCAGCCGCAGCGAGTGGCAGGTCGGGTGGTAGGTGACCCGGTGCGGATAGTAGGCGCCGACGTCCTCGACCCCGAGCACGTCGACCAGTAGCTGGGACAGCTCGTAGGTCCGGTCGGCCACGGCCTGCGCGCGCCGGGCCAGGTCCGGCTGGCCGAGCCGCCCGGCGACCATCGCGTGCTGGTGGCGGATCGAGCCGACGCAGGAACCGGACGGAGCGACGATCACGTCGTAGGGCTCGAACGTCTCCACGTAGTGGCGGATCAGCGGCAGCGCCTCGCGCTGGTAGCCGGTGTTCACGTGCATCTGGCCGCAGCAGGTCTGGGCCTGCGGGAACACGACCTCATGGCCGAGACGCTCGAGCAGCGCCGTGGTCGCCTTGGCCACGTCCGGGAACAGCGTGTCCGCCAGGCACGTCACGAACAGGGCAATGCGCATCGGCTAGGCCTCCGCGGCGGCGTCGGGGGCGGCCGCCGTGTCGCGCGGCCGCCGGGCCTGGCTGGAGCGGCGCACCTCCAGTTCGGGCTGGAAGACCACCTCGCGATGCTCGTGCCCGTCGGCGCCGAGCGCCTCCTCCAGCAGCAACTGGGCCGCGGTCCGGCCGAGTTGGTGCCGGGGCTGGCGCACCGACGACAGCGGCACCGCGGCGGCGGCCGCGAACTCGATGTCGTCGTAGCCCACGATCGCGACGTCGTCGGGAACCCGGATGCGCAGCCGGGTCATCTCCTGCAGCAGGCCGAGCGCGACCAGGTCGTTGGCGCAGAAGGCCGCGGTCGGGCGCTGCCGGGCCGGCAGCTCGGCGATCGCCGCCCCCGCCCGCTGCCCGGCCGAGACGTTGAGCGCCGCGGTCTCGATCATCATCAGGTCGTCCGCGGCGGGGCCGGCGCGCTGCAGCGCCCGGGTCGCGCCCTCCAGCCGGTCGGCCACCTGGCGCAGGCTGACCGGCCCGCCCACGAACGCGATGCGCTCGTGACCGCCGTCCAGCAGGTGGGACACGGCCACGTCGCCGCCGAGCACGTCGTCGACGGCCACCGAGCACTGGCTTCCGGACGGGGACCGGCTGTCGACCAGGATCACCGGGGTGCCGCGCTGCTGCAGCCGGGCCAGCCGCTCGTCCGCCCCAGCCACCGGGGTGATCAGGATGCCCTGGACCCGGTGCTCTTCGAGCAGTTCCAGGTAGCGGGTCTCCTTGGGCAGTTGCTCGTCGGTGTTGCACAAGATGACCGAAAGGCCGGACATGCTGGCCTCGTCCTCGACGCCGCGGGCGACGTCGGTGAAGAACGGGTTGGCCACGTCGAGCACGACCAGGCCAATCGTGCGGCTGCGCCCGGCCCGGAGCTGGCGTGCCGACTCATTCCGGACAAATCCGAGCGTCTTGATGGCCGCCTGCACCCGGTCCCTGGTTGGTCGCGCGACGATGTCCGGCCGGTTCAGCACGTTGGAGACCGTGCCCACCGAGACCCCCGCATGCGCGGCTACTTCCCTGATGCTGACGGGCGCGCTCACCGACGTCCTTCCTGACCTGTAGGCCAGTTTCCGGTCCCTGGTTGGAACGTGTCAAATGGTCCGCCCCGCCGCGGACCCGTTCATGCACGACTACATGGGCGTGAACGTCGACTGGCCGGAACCGGCCAGGTACCGGGCGCGGCCGTCCTTGGTGCCCTCGTACCGGGGGTCACCGGTCCCGGCCGCCCGGTACCGGCCGGCCGGCAGGGCCACGGTGGCCGCGACGTTGTCCGGCACGCTCACGCGCAGGGCGTCCGGCCCGGGCGCGGTGCCGGACAGGTTGCGCCACGAGACGCTGACCGGGCCGCGCTCGGTCCACTCCGTGCCGCTGGCCGACGCGAGCCCGGCGGCGGGCGGCGCGATCTGCACCGTGGCCGCGCCGACGCCGGTGACCGTGATGCCGAGCAGGCCCCGGGTGATCGGGAACAACCCGCCCGAGCCCCAGCCGTGCGAGAAACTGTCGGTCCCGTTCTGGCTGATCCCGGTGCCCACGCAGGAGGAGGTGTTGTCGCCCGCGCCGCCGCCCGGCGCGGAGCAGCCGGGATCCCACTGCTCCCACATCGACGTGCCGCCCTCGGCCAGGATCTTCGCCGGGCCGTCGGCGGCGGTGTCGGTCAGCAGCGCGACCAGGGCGGCGGGCTGGCCGGTCTCGACCAGGGCCAGTTCGAGCTGCCACAGGTCCATCGGGCCCTGCTGCATGCCCGCGGAGGCGATGTACCGGCCGAGGGCCGGGTAGGCCGAGGCCGGGGCCACGCCGTAGACGACCGCGAAGCTCTGGTCGTGCTCGGAGTAGTTGCCGATCAGCGCGTCGCCGCTGGTCGCCGTGCACGCCGAGGTACCTGGGCTGGCCGGGGCGCCGACCGTCATGCCGTCGTCGTAGAACCCGTTGCTCTCGACCAGGCGGCTGTTGATCGCCCCGATCAGGCCGTCCGTCTGCTGCGCGTAGCCCTGGGCCGCGGCGGCGTCGCCGAGGGACTGGGCCGCGCCGGCCAGCGCGCGGTAGTCCTCGACCGCGCGCATGTTCACGACCGTGTCCGCGCCCGAGTTCTCGACGACCGTGTTGTACCGGTCGGTCGACGGCCAGTCGATGATCCCGTACCGGTACGCGCTCGACGTCGAGTAGCTGTCGAGTTGGCAGACCAGCCCGGCGGCCTGGCCGCTGTCGTAGACGTTGTCGCTGACGTAGGTGGCGACGTCGCGCATGGTCGGGTAGGCCGCGGCCAGCGTGGCCAGGTCCCCGGTCTGCAGGTAGTAGTCCCAGACCAGTTCGGGGAACATCTCGGAGTAGTCGGGGATGTCGCGCTTGCCGTCCTGGTCGGGGTAGATCGCGTTGACCTCGCCCCAGGTGGAGTCCTGCGCGGGCGAGCCCGCGATCCACCAGCGCTGTTGCGAGTAGCTGAGGTTGTCGATGAGTTCCCTGGTCAGCGCGCGCTCGCCCAGGTCCTCCACGCCGGCCAGCGACTCGTCCACGCCGTCGCCAGTGAACTGGCCCTCCTGGCGGTCCGGGCTGTCCTCGTAGGCCTGCTGCCCGGCGTAGAGCGCGGATCGCTCCATCAGCCCGAATACCGCGTTCAACTCGGCGTTGCTGCTGCGGAACGTGGCCGCCTCGCCGGCCGGGGCGGACGCGGTGTACTGGGCCACGGCCCAGATGTCGGCGGCGGTCAGCGGCCGCCCGCCGTTGGCCTGAGTGCCCGCCTGCACCTGCAGGTAGCGCCAGCCCATCGGCACGTAGAACCCGGTCGTCTCGCCCGGCGCGCCGCGCTGGGTGTAGTAGAAGTTCAGGTTCGTGTCCTGGGTGTCCAGCTTGCTGGTGCCGGCCCGGGAACCCTGCACCCACACCCCCGACGCGTGCGCCGCCCGCAGCGGAGTCGCCAGCCCGACCGTGACCTGCCCGTCCGATGCACTGCCGAACGCGGTCATCGTGTCGGTCTGGGGATCCCCGGCCCCGTACCCGTCGGCGGGGGCGTCGATCGTGATCGGGTCGCCCACGGCGAAGCCGGTCGCCGCGCCGGAGCCGGGGAAGTCCGGGTAGGCGCTGCTGTCGGTGACCGAGATGCTGGTCGCCCTGGCGGCGGCGGGCGCCGCGAGCGTGGTCCCGGCCAGCCGGTAGCTGGTAGTCAGCGTGATCTGGTTCCCGGCCTGCGCCGCGCCCGCGCCGGGGAACCGGACCACCGGGGTCGCGATGACCGCGTCGCCGAAGTCGGCTTCGGTGGTGCCGTCGGGCAGCGTGGTCACCGACACCGGGTGCACGACCTTGTACGTGACCGGGGCCTGCAGCGGGACCAGATGGGTGAAGCCGCACGGGGAGGCACCGGAGTAGTAGTTGCCGCAGTCCGGCGGGTTGGGCAGCGGCGCGGTGCCCATGACCGTGGCCGGCTGCCAGGCCGGGCCCGGTGCGTAGCCGGCCCGGTCCCAGCCGGCCAGGGCCTGCGCGCCCGGGGCGCTGTCGTACTCGACGTAGTCCCCTGCGCCCTGGCCACTGCGCACCTGCGCCGTGGTGTTGAGTTCGGCGGTGTCCTTGGTCACCAGCCAGCTTCCGTCGGAGACGAATACCGACGACGCCCCGCCCGCGTAGTCCACGACGATCTTGACGAGCAGGCCGGACGGCCCGTTCTGCGAGGCCACCGCCGTGCCCTGGGCCTGCGCGGCGGTCAGCGGGGCGGTCAGCGTCACCGTGTCGCCGCTGATCGCGGCGATCGTGGCGGTTGCGAAGCCGGCCGTGCCCGGCGTCCCGAAGCTGATCGTCTCGCCGGTGTACCAGTCGTAGCCGGCCCCGCAGAACGCTGACGACGTGGCCGGCGCCGAGGTGCAGCTAGCGCTGGTGGCGGCGGCCACGGTGATCGTGTCGCTGCCCGCGGCGGCGGGCGCGGTCAGCGTGGTCGTGTAGGGCTGCGGCCCCTCCGGGTGGGCCTCACCCGAGGCCCAGTGCGCGTACTGCACGCCCACCGCTAGCTGGTCCGCGGCCGATCCTGGCGCGCCCTGCGCGGCCCGGGCCTGCCGCGTGATGTCGACCGCGTCGTAGTAGTTCTCGCCCGCGAACTGGTAGTCGTCCTGGGTGCCGGTGACCGTGCCGTTGACGTGCAGTTGCCAGCGCATGGGCGCGGCCAGGTAGGCCACCGCGCGCACCACGGGCGGGGCGGCCAGGCCGAACTGCCGCCGCGCCAGCGTGTAGTCGATGACCGAGTCGTGACCGGTCGTGGGGCGGCGGATCCACTGCGCGCCCGACCAGTCGCCGTCGCCAAGCCCGGTGCCGAAGCTCGACGTGGCGGCCGGGCTGCGCTGGCCCTGGCGGTTCCAGGTCGTCACGCCCCAGTCGTACGCGGCCCCGGCCGCCAGCGCGGGCCCGCCGTAGGGCACGTAGGACGACGCGGACGACGCGATCCGGCCGCTGTCCCAGACCGGGGCGCCGGTCAGCGCGTCGCGCACCGTGAGTTCGTATGCGGTCTGGGTCTGGTCGCCCGCCCGGTCGCGCGGCAGCCAGCCGAACTGCGGAGCCCCGGTCACGTCCAGCGGCCCGGTCCGGTCACCGACCGTGAGGTGCGCCGGCGCCAGCGCCGTGCCCGCCGCCGGAGCGGCCCCGGCGGCCCAGGCGGGCGCGACTTGCGCGGCGGCGGCCAGGCATCCGGCCACCACGACGGCGGTCACGGTCCGGCGGTGGCTGGTCATGCGCGGCCTCGTTTCTGCTCGTCGGTGTCGGCGCTCAGCCCTGGCAGCCGCTCCCGCTGCAGGCCTGGTACACCACGGTGTTGATGTCGATGCCGTTGTAGAAGTTGACCGCGATGTAGTGCCGGCCCTCGTACCAGTACTGGTCGTCGTCGAGCGTGATCGGCGCGCTGGTGAACGAGCCGTCCGGGCTCAGCGTCACCGGCACCGGCGTGGTGTCGCGGTCCACGAAGATCGCCACCGAGCCGCCCGGCAGGAACCCGGGATCGGTGGCCAGGTCGATGCGGCCGCTGATCGTGAACGTGTCGGACGGCAGCCGGCTGACCACGTCCGGCCGCCGCACGCTGGCCGCGCTCAGCCGCACCGGCGAGGCGCCCGAGAAGTTCGCGGTCGTCGGGCCGGCCAGCCGCAGCGGCGCGCTGTTGTACGTCGTGGCCGCCCCGGTCTTCGGGTTGACGAACGTGACGCCGCGGATAACCAGGTTCGCGAAGAACCTGGCCACGGTGGCACTGAACGCGGACGCGAACGTGGCCGTCGTGTAGAAGACCGAGTTCTCGAAATATATGTTTCGAAGCGGCGTCCGGGACACGTCGCTGTAGATGACGAACGCGGGATAACTGGTGGTCACCGACGGCGCCGCGGACACGTTGTCCAGGTAGATGTCGTGGATATCGGGGTTGAAGACGTCGCCGTCCGGAGGGGCGCCGCCCTCGGCGTAGTTCGTGTCGAAGTTCACGATCCCGCGGATGGTCTGGGTGACGAGGCTGTCGCGTACGTAGATGTCGCGGACCACGCCGCCCCGGTAGGAGTTGGTCTTGATCTTCAGGACGAACGCCGTGCCCGCGCCGCCCGACGTGTTGTCCTGCGCGAGCACGTTCCAGACGCCGCCCGACATCTCGCTGCCGATCGAGATGCTGGCCGACCCGCCGCCCGGGTTGTCGAACGTGTTGCCCTGGACGACGATGTTCTCGCTCGGCGCGCGCAGGTCCCGGCCGTCCTGGTCCTTGCCGGACTTGACCGCCACGCCGTCGTCGAGCGTGGTGATCGCGTTGTTCTCGATCACCACGTCGTCGCACGACTCGGGGTCGATGCCGTCGTCGGTGAGGTGCGCGGTGTCGTCCACGTCGGTGTCGCGGATCAGCACGTCCCGCGAGTTCAGCGGGTGGACCTGCCAGAACAGCGTGTTCACCAGGTGCACGCCGTCCACGAGCACGTCGGCGCTGTGGTTGAACTCCACGAACTGCGGCAGGAACGTCGAGGCGTACGCGACCGCGCCCGCGGGCGGCGGCACGTACCTGACCGCGGCACACGGGCCCCAGTCTTGAGCCTGAACGCGGCAGCCGGCCAACTCTGGTATCCGCCGGGGGAGATGTCCGTCGTCGGAAAAGATCCGCTGGTCCACCGGGAGATTCGATGTGTTCATGCTGGCCAGCACGGTGCCGGTGCCGGCGGGCGCGCCCGGTTGCGGCGCCGGGAACTGCCACGGGGCCACGTTGTCCCGCGCGTCCAGCGTGCCGCCGCCGGTGAGCGCGATGCCGGTCTGGTTCAGCGCGTAGACCAGCGGCGAGTAGTTGTAGAGGTCGATGCCGCCGTTGCTGGTCAGTACAACCGGGTAG
>DATAVV010000461.1:0-15642 GCA_036267555.1 Streptosporangiaceae bacterium
GATGTACGCGGGCAAGATCGTCGAGACCACCGACACCGGCACGCTGTTCGGCAACCCCCGCCACCCCTACACCGAGGCGCTGTTCCAGTCGCTGCCGGACAAGGCCGCGGAGACCAAGGAGCGGCTGTACTCGATTCCCGGGATACCGCCGGACCTGATGAACCCGCCCAAGGCCTGCCGGTTCGCGGCCCGCTGCCGGTACGCCACCGACGAGTGCCGCGAGCAGGAGCCGCCGCTGGGCGGCGAGGTCGCCGGGCACCGGTTCGCCTGCTTCCACCCGGTCGGCGCGGCCGAGTTCAGCCGGACCCCCAAGGTCGTCGACCACGTGGGGCCGCGCATGCCCGAACTGATCGAGGCGAACGGCGCCGAGGCCCCGGTGCTGCTGGACGTCGAGCACCTGGTCAAGGATTTCCCGGTGACCAAGGGCGCGGTGATGCAGCGGCGGGTCGGCTTCGTCAGCGCCGTGGCCGACGTCAACTTCGCCATCCGCAGTGGCCAGACGCTCGGCCTGGTGGGCGAGTCCGGGTGCGGCAAGACCACGATCGGCCGGCTCGTCGTCGGCCTGGAGAAGCCGACCGGCGGGTCAATCAACTTCGAGGGCAGGGACCTGGCCCGCAGCAGCGGCCGGGAGTACCGCAAGGAGCGCCAGAACATCCAGCTGATGTTCCAGGACGCGTACGCGTCGCTGGACCCGCGCATGCGCGCGGGCTCGGTCCTGGAGGAGCCGCTGGCCGTGCAGGGCATCGGCAGCCGCAGCGAGCGCGCCCAGAAGGTGGCCGAGATGCTCGACCACGTCGGGCTGCCGCGCACGGCCACCGAGCGCTACCCGCACGAGTTCTCCGGCGGCCAGCGCCAGCGACTCGGCTTCGCCCGCGCGCTGATCCTGTCGCCCAAGCTCATCGTGGCCGACGAGCCGGTCTCCGCGCTGGACGTGTCGATCCAGTCCCAGATCCTGAACATGATGCAGGACCTGCAGCGCCAGCTCGGCCTGACCTACCTGTTCATCTCCCACGACCTGGCCGTGGTGCGCTACGTGTCCAGCCAGATCGGCGTCATGTACCTCGGCAAGCTGGTCGAGATCGGCGCCGCGGACGACGTCTACCTGACCCCGGCGCACCCCTACACCAAGGGGCTGCTCGACTCGGCGCCGGTCGCCGACCCCGAGGCCGAGCAGGCGAAGGTCAAGGCGGGCATCACCGGGGAACTGCCGAGCGCGATCCACCCGCCGAGCGGATGCCGGTTCCGCACCCGCTGCCCGCTCGCCGAGGACATCTGCGCCGAGGAGGAACCCCCGCTGCGGCCGTTCCCGGGCACCGGGCACCTGGCCGCCTGCCACTTCCCGCTGCAGAACCCGCTGGGCACGGACAGCGTGACGGCGGAACAGGCCCCGGCGCCGCAGTGACGCGGCTGGCCGGTGGCCGCGCCAGACCGGCCAGGAATGCCGCGTTATGGCAGATCATCCTCCGGGCGGGTCGCCGGCTCACGCGCTGCGGCCTGCCGGCCAGTTCGGGGTACGACACGGTGATCGGCGCGGGCCTGCGGCTTGCGCTTGTCGTCGGCCGCGACGAGCCTGATACTTCTGGTTATGCGGGCATTTGGTGGCCGGGCTGCTGATCACCCGGCGGCGGTGCGTGTCTGCGACGCCGACCGGGACCGGGTCATCGCGGAGCTTCGGGAACGCTTCGCCGACGGGTTCCTGAACCAGGAGAGCCTGGTGCTGCGGGTCGACGCCGCGCTGCGGGCCCGCTGGCTCAGCGAACTCGACCAGGTCGTGGCGGACCTGCCCGGCCCGCGGCCCTCGCTCGCCGAGGTCGTGCGCGGCCGGCTGGCCGACGCCAGGCGCGCGCTGCGCCGCGGCCTGGCCGCGCCGCGGCCGGCCGTGTGGGGCGGGTTCCGCCCGCCCGCGGCGCCGCAGGTGCTTGTGCTTCCCTCCAGCACCCAGGACAGCCTCACGATCGGCCGCGACGTCACCTGTGACCTGGTACTTCTCGACATGACCGTGTCGCGAAGCCACGCGGACCTGCGCCGTGCGAGCGACGGCTGGCTGCTCAACGACTCGGGCTCGACCAACGGCACGCGGCTGAACGGCTGGCGGGTCACCGAGCCCGTCCCGCTCCGCGCCGGGGACGAGGTCTCGTTCGGCGCGCTGACCCTGGTCGTGATCGACCATGCCCGTCACGCCGGGGCCGTGATCACCCCGTAGGCTCGGGGCGTGACCCTGGTTCTCCTGGTACGGCACGGCCTGACGGCAACCACCGGCAACGTCCTGACCGGCTGGACACCCGGCATCCCGCTGGATGACCGGGGCCAGCGGCAAGCGGTCGCGCTGGGGGCCAGACTCGCCCCGGTCGCGCTGGACGCGATCATCACGAGCCCGCTGGACCGGTGCCGGCAGACGGCGGAGGCGATCGCAGCCGCGGGCGAGGGGCGCCCGGAACTCGTCGAGGACCCGCGGATCGGCGAGTGCCGCTACGGCGACTGGACCGGCCAGCCGCTGAAACGGCTGGCCCGCGAGGCGCTGTGGCGGGTGGTGCAACTGCACCCGGGCGCCGCGCGCTTCCCCGGCGAGGACGGGGAGTCCCTCCTCGACATGCAGCACCGCGCGGTCAGCGCGGTCAGGGACTGGAACAGCCGGCTCGGGAACGAGGCGGTCTACCTGATCTGCTCGCACGGCGACGTGATCAAGTCCATCGTCGCCGACAGCCTCGGCATGCACATCGACATGCTGCAGCGGATCCAGGTTGACCCCTGCTCGCTCACGGCGATCCGGTACACGCCGCTGCGCCCGTTCCTGCTGCGGATGAACGACGCCGGCGGGGGAGTTGGCGCCCTCAAGAAGCCCGAACGGAAACCGTCGCGGGCCACGGCACGCCGCGAGACCGACGCAGCCGTCGGCGGCGGTGCGGGAGGATAGGGTCATGGCGGTCTATACGTACGACCCCCCGGAGAGATTCATCGCCGGGACGGTCGGCCAGCCTGGAGAGCGCACGTTCTACCTCCAGGCCAGCGGCAACGGCCGGGTCACCAGCGTGGCACTGGAGAAGGCTCAGGTCAGCAAGCTCGCCGAGCGCCTCGACGAGCTGCTCGACGACGAGTTGCGCAGCAGCGGGGGCAAGGCATCGGTGCCAGCCGCGGCACCGGCCGCGCTCGCCGACGACGGCCCGCTCGACCTGCCGCTGCTGGAAGACTTCCGGGTCGGTGTCATCGCCCTGGCCTGGGACGCCGACACCGAGCGCGTGGTCATCGAGGCGCAGGAGGAATCCGAGAACCCGGTCGAGTACCTGTCCGACGAGGTGCCCGAGGACGGGCCGGGAGTGCTGCGGGTCCGGATCACGGCCGGCGCGGCCCGGGCGTTCTCCCAGCGGGCGCTGCGGCTGGTCAGCCAGGGCCGGCCGCCCTGCCCGCTGTGCGGGCTGCCGCTCGACGCCAACGGCCACATCTGCCCGCGGCAGAACGGCCACCGGATCAGCAATGCGTGAACCGACTCCGGGGGAGTCTGGGCCGGGGGGGTCTGGGGGGGTCGTCCCCCCGAGGGCAAACCGCGGCCGGGCTCAGCGGCCCAGGCGCGGCGCCCGTCCGGCCAAGGGGCCGGACGCGAGCCCGCCCGCCTCGGGCCGCGCCGAGGGCGAGGACACCGGCGCGCTCGACCTGCTGGCCAACGGCACCCTCGAGGTGGAGGGCAGGCTGGTCGTGGCCTCGAACGCCACGCTGTACTGCACCGTAAGGGACGGCGGGCGGGAGGCGGCCTGCGTCTACAAGCCGGTGGCGGGCGAGCGGCCGCTGTGGGACTTTCCCACCGGCAGCCTGGCCGGCCGCGAGGTGTCCGCCTACCTGGTGTCCGCGGCGGCCGGCTGGTACCTGGTCCCGCCCACCGTCTACCGGGACGGCCCGTTCGGGCCCGGCATGTGCCAACTGTGGATCGAGACCGACGAGAACGTCGACATCATGGCGCTCGCCCGCAGCAGCGACGACCCGGCGCTGCGCGAGATGGCCGTGTTCGACGCGGTCGTCAACAACGCGGACCGGAAGATCGGCCACCTGCTGCCCGACGGCGAGGGCCACCTCTACGGCTGCGACCACGGCGTCTGCTTCGCCGAGGAGTACAAGCTGCGCACGGTGCTGTGGCAGTGGCGCGGCCGCGCGCTGCCCGATACGGCCGTCGAGGCACTGCAGCGAGTGCAGGGCGCGCTGGCCGGCGACCTGTGCGCCCGGATCGGCGAGTGGCTGACCCCCGACGAGGTGGAAGCGACCCGGCAGCGCGTCGACCTGCTGCTGCGGCACCGCGTCCACCCGTTCCCCCCGGAGGACTGGCCCGCCGTCCCCTGGCCCCCTGTGTAGTTACCGGCCGCCGTGCTCGCCGCGGTCACCGCGGCGCTTCAGGTAGCGCTCGAACTCGCGGGCGATCGCGTCGCCGCTCGCCTCGGGCAGGTCCGTCGCGTCCCGCGCCTCTTCCAGCGTCCTGACGTACTCGGCGACCTCGGTGTCCTGGTCGGCCAGTTCGTCCACCCCGCGTTCCCACGCCCGGGCGTCGTCGGGCAGGTCGGCCTGCGGCAGCGTCACGTCGAGAATGTCTTCCACGCCGCGCAGCAGCGCGAGCGTGGCCTTGGGGCTCGGCGGCTGGGCCACGTAGTGCGGCACCGCGGCCCACAGCGAAACCGAGGGCACCTTGGCCGCGATGCACGCGTGCTGCAGCACGCCGACGATCCCCGTGGGGCCCTTGTAGTCGACGGGATCGACGTGCAGTCGCGCCGACAGCGAGGCGTCCGAGACCGCGGCGCTCACCGGCACCGGGCGGGTGTGCGGCGAGTCGGCCAGCAACGCGCCCAGCAGGATCACCAGTTCCGCGCCGAGTTCGGTGAACGCGCCGACCAGTTGGTCGGTGAAGGCGCGCCAGCGCATGTTGGGCTCGATGCCGTGCAGCAGGATCAGGTCGCGGTCGACCCCCTCCGGCTTCGCCAGCGTCAGCCGCGTCGTCGGCCACACCAGGTGGTCGGTCCGGCCGTCGGATACCTCCATGACCGGACGTGTCACCTGAAAGTCGTAAAAGTCCTCCGGGTCGATCTCGCCCACCGGGGTCGACTGCCAGGCCTCGGCGAGGTGGCTGATGACGCCGCTGGCCGCTTCACCAGCGTCGTTCCAGCCCTCGAAGGCGGCGATGACAGCGGGAGAGCTGAGCTTTCCGATGTCGTCGAGCTCGATTCCCGACCACCTCCTCCATTCCTCCGTGCTCCAGGTTACGTGCATGACGATGATCGCCGCGTAACGTGGCCGGCCGTTAGCCGTCCCGGGGGCGGCTCGGACCCGTGCATGGGACAGCTACCCAGGGCGGCGCGGGCCGGCACTTTAGAATGAGGCCCACTATGATCTCTGACACCCAGCCTCCCGCCGGGGAACAGACGGATGCCGCCGTGCGCGAACCTACCCTGCGAGCGTCGATCGGGCGGCGCCTGCTGGTCGCGGACGGCGCGATGGGCTCGATGCTCCAGGGCATCCCGACCACGCTCGACGACTTCGACGGGCACGAGGGCTGCAACGAGATTCTGAACGTGACCCGGCCGGACATTGTCAGGTCCATTCACGACGGCTACCTCGAGGCCGGGGTCGACTGCATCACTACCAACACATTCGGCGCGAACCTGGGCAATCTCGGCGAGTACGGAATCGCCGACCGCATCGAGGAGCTGGCCGAGGCCGGCGCGCGCATCGCCCGGCGGGCCGCGGACGACTGGGCCGGCGACGGCCGGACCCGGTGGGTGCTCGGCTCCCTGGGGCCGGGCACCAAGCTGCCCACGCTGGGCCACATCACGTTCGCCGAGCTGCGCGACACCTACCAGGCCAGCGCCGCGGGCCTGCTGCGCGGCGGCGCCGACGCGCTGATCGTCGAGACCTGCCAGGACCTGCTCCAGGCCAAGGCCGCGATCATCGGGGCGCGGCGGGCCGTCGCCGCCGCGACCGCCCAGCCGGGTGCCGACGTCATGCTGATCGCCCAGGTCACGATCGAGACCACCGGCGCGATGCTGCTGGGCTCGGAGATCGGCGCGGCGCTCACGGCCCTGGAGCCGCTCGGCATCGACGTGATCGGCCTCAACTGCGCGACCGGGCCCGCCGAGATGAGCGAGCACCTGCGCTACCTCGCGGCCCACTCCCCGGTGCCGCTGTCGTGCATGCCGAACGCCGGCCTGCCCGAGCTGACCTCCGACGGGGCGTACTACCCGGTCACGGCGGCCGAACTGGCCGACGCGCACGAGGCTTTCGCCAGCGAGTTCGGCCTGGCCCTGGCGGGCGGCTGCTGCGGCACCACGCCCGAGCACATGGCCGAGGTCGTGCGGCGGCTGCGCGACCGGCCGCTCACCGCCCGCGAGCCGCAACTGGAGGCCGGCGTGGCCTCCCTCTACCAGCACGTGCCGTTCCGGCAGGACACCGCGTTCCTGGCCATCGGGGAGCGCACCAACGCCAACGGCTCCAAGGCGTTCCGCGAGGCCATGGTCGAGGAGCGCTACGACGACTGTGTCGAGATCGCCCGCGCGCAGACCAGGGACGGGGCGCACCTGCTCGACGTTTGCGTCGACTACGTGGGGCGGGACGGCGCCGCCGACATGCGGAGGGTGGCCGGGCGGCTGGCCACGGCCGCGACCCTGCCGCTGGTGCTCGACTCCACCGAGCCCGACGTGATCCAGGCGGGCCTGGAACTGCTGGGCGGCCGCTCGGTCGTGAACTCGGTGAACTACGAGGACGGCGACGGCCCGCAGTCGCGGATCGCCCGGGTCATGCCGCTGATCCGCGAGCACGGGGCCGCGGTGGTCGCGCTGACCATCGACGAGCAGGGCCAGGCCCGCACCGCGGAGTGGAAGCTCGCCGTGGCCACCCGGCTGATCGAGGACCTGACCGGCCACTGGGGCATGCGGCTGTCCGACATCATCGTCGACTGCCTCACCTTCCCGATCGCCACCGGCCAGGAGGAGACCAGGCGCGACGCGATCGAGACCATCGACGCGATCCGCGAGCTGAAGCGCCGCTACCCGCAGGTGCAGACCACGCTCGGGGTGTCCAACGTCTCGTTCGGCCTGAACCCGGCCGCGCGGGCCGTGCTGAACTCGGTGTTCCTGGCCGAGTGCACGGCAGCGGGTCTTGACTCGGCGATCGTGCACGCCTCCCGGATCATGCCGATCTCCCGGATACCGCAGGACCAGCTCGAGGCCGCGCTCGACCTGGTCTACGACCGGCGGCGGGACGGCTACGACCCGCTGGCCAGGCTGCTCGAGCTGTTCGAGGGCGTGGACGCCACCGCGGTCAAGGCCAGCCGGGCCGCCGAGCTGGCCGGGCTGCCGCTCTGGGAGCGGCTCAAGCGCCGGATCATCGACGGCGAGAAGATCGGCCTGGAGGCGGACCTGGACGCCGCGCTGGAGCAGCGGCCCGCCCTGGAGGTCGTCAACGACGTCCTGCTGGACGGGATGAAGACCGTCGGCGAGCTGTTCGGCTCCGGCCAGATGCAGCTCCCGTTCGTGCTGCAGTCGGCCGAGGTCATGAAGATGGCGGTCGGCTACCTGGAGCCGCACATGGAGCGGACCGGGGAGGAGGGCAAGGGCCGGATCGTGCTGGCCACGGTCAAGGGCGACGTCCACGACATCGGCAAGAACCTGGTCGACATCATTTTGTCCAACAACGGCTACGACGTGGTGAACATCGGCATCAAGCAGCCGATCTCCGCGATCCTCGGCGCCGCGGACTCCAGCGGGGCCGACGTCATCGGCATGTCGGGCCTGCTGGTGAAGTCGACGGTGGTGATGCGGGACAACCTGGCCGAGCTGAACTCGCGGCACCAGGCCAGCCGCTGGCCGGTGCTGCTCGGCGGGGCCGCCCTGACCCGGGCCTACGTGGAGCAGGACCTGGCCGGCCTGTTCGACGGCGAGGTCCGCTACGCCCGCGACGCGTTCGAGGGGCTGCGGCTGATGGACGCGTTCATGGCGGTCAAGCGCGGTGAGGCGGGCGCGCAGCTGCCGGCGCTGCGGGAGCGGAAGGTCGCGACCGGGGCGCGGCTGCGGCTGACCGAGCCGCAGGACATGCCCGCCCGGTCCGACGTGGCCGAGGACAACCCGGTGCCGGCCGCGCCGTTCCAGGGTCACCGGGTCGTCAAGGGCATCCAGCTCGCCAGCTATGCGGCCTTCCTGGACGAGCGCGCGACGTTCCTGGGCCAGTGGGGCCTCAAGCCGTCACGCGGCGAGGGCGGCCCGGGCTACGCCGAGCTAGTGGAGACCGAGGGCCGGCCCCGGCTGCGGATGTGGCTGGAGCGCATCCAGACCGAGGGGCTGCTCGACGCGGGCGTGGTGTACGGCTACTTCCCGGCCGTCAGCGAGGGCGACGACCTGGTCATCCTGGACGAGCGCGGGAACGAGCGAGAACGGCTGACCTTCCCCCGGCAGCACCACGACCGGCACCTGTGCCTGGCCGACTTCTTCAAGTCGCGCACGTCGGGCCAGACCGACGTGGTCGGATTCCAGATGGTCACGGTCGGGTCGAAGATCAGCGAGGCGACCGCCGAACTGTTCGCCAAGAACGCCTATCGCGACTACCTGGAGCTGCACGGCCTGTCGGTGCAACTGGCCGAGGCCCTGGCCGAGTACTGGCACAGCCGGGTGCGGGGCGAGCTGGGCATCGGCGGGCGTGACCCGGCCGACCTCGAGGACATCCTCAAGGTCAAGTACCAGGGCTGCCGCTACGCGTTCGGCTACCCGGCCTGCCCGGACCTGGAGGACCGGGCCAAGGTCATGCGGCTGCTGGAGCCGGAACGCATCGGCGTCACGCTGTCGGAGGAGTTCCAGCTCGCGCCCGAGCAGTCCACCGACGCGCTGATCGTGCACCATCCCGAAGCCAGCTACTTCAGCACCTGAGTTGCCATGACCATGGAATCCGCCAAGTCAGCCGCGCAAGCGGGGCCGGCCGCGTCGCCCGCACCCCCCGCAGGGGATCCGGCACCCCCCGCAGGGGATCCGGCACCGCCCGCCGGGGATCACGCGCGGCCCGCAGGGGGCTCTGAGCCGGCCGCCCCGCCGAGGGAAGCGCATGCGGAAGCGCGCACCGAGCTCGCGGGCGTCCTGTTCGACATGGACGGGCTGCTCGTCGACTCCGAGCCGCTCTGGTTCGAGGTCGAGTGCGGGGTCGCGGCGCGGCTCGACGGCAACTGGAGCGAGACCGACCAGCAGGCCCTGATCGGCGGCTCGCTGCCGCGCACGGTCTCGTACCTGCTGGACCGGGCGGCCAAGCCGGCCAGCCGCGAGGACGTCGCCCGCTGGCTGGTGGAGGGGATGACCGCGCTGCTGGCCTCGCGGGAGCTGACCACGCTGCCCGGCGCCAGGGAACTGCTGGCCCAGGTGCGCGCGGCCGGGGTCCCGTACGCCCTGGTCACCTCGTCGGAGCGGCCGATCATGGACGCGGTGCTGGGCCGCCTGGGCGAGCGCTTCACCGCGACCGTGTGCGCGGACGACGTGCGCCGCGGCAAGCCCGACCCCGAGCCGTACCTGCGGGCGGCCGCGCTCCTGGGCGTCGACCCGCGCTCCTGCGTGGCGCTGGAGGACTCGCCCAACGGGGTCGCGTCGGCGCAGGCCGCCGGCTGCCAGGTGGTCGCGGTGCCCAGCCTGGTGCCGATCCCGGCCCAGCCCGGCCGGGTGATCGCCGCCTCGCTCGCCGACGTCGACCTGGCCATGCTTCGCCGCCTCGTCGCGGCCGGGTAGCGGGCCCGGCCCGGCGCGGCGCCACGCCGGACCGCTATTGGTCCGGACCGGTCGGCGCATATGCGACGATGGGAGAAACGCCTGGCCGCGCGCCTCGCAGCAGACCGCTCGGAGCAACGCGGCACGAGGGAGGCGGGTCATGAACACCTGGAACAGCATCGAGTGGCTCCCCATCTGCGCCGGGCTGACCGCGATCGGGCTGATCCTGAGCTACTTCGCCTGGCGGCGCCGGGGGGCGCGCAGCGGGATCCGCGGCACAGCCTGGTCGCTTCTCCCGATGGCCCTGTACCTGACCGGATCGATCCTGCTCGTCGGGCGGATCGGCTCGGCCATCGTCCGGTTCGCCAGCGCGTTCGTGTTCTCGCCCAAGACCTGGTCCGGCGTGGCCCTGTTGGTTCTGGCCGCCGTGATGCTCCTGGTCACGGGCGGAATCCCGCTGGTGTCGTCGGGCCGCAGGCGGGCCAGGAAGTCCGAAGCCAAGCAGCGGGAGGCCGCGGCCGGCAACGGGCAGGGCGCGGTCCCCACTCAGGCCAACCGGGCGGCGGGCGCCATCGACCCGGCCACGACCCGGCCGGCCAAGGCCGTGGCCAAGCGCGGCAAGCAGGGTTCCGGCAACGACGCCGGCCTGGACGACGACGTGGCCGAGATCCTCCGCCGCCGCGGAATTAACTAACGTTCGCCGCCCGCACCGCCCGCACCGCCCGCACCGCCCGGCTGCCCGCGCCGCCCCGCCGCCCGGCTGCCCGCCCGCCCCGCCACACGCACCGAGGGTCAGCTCGTCGCCCCAGCAGCCCCTTAGTCACCCTCCGCCCCAGCCGCTTGCCGCTTCGAGCTCGCGAAGGGGTGATCATGGCGATGAATGTGAGTTTGGTGTCCATATATGCGCCCTAAACTCACATTCATCCCGCCTCACGGAGCTAGGACCTATCAGTCGGCTCGCCGACCGCCCATCGGTGTCGGATACAAGCCATGAGCGGACGCGGCGGCGCCGCGATCCGGTCGGGGCCGGGCTGGAGGAACGGGGGGTATGCGGACCTGGACGCGTTGCTGGGCCGTCCGCGGGTTGTTTGCCGGGATTAGGGGGATGTGGGGGTTTGGGCGGGCGTGTCGGCGGGGGAGGCGGGCTGGGCGGGGACGGGCGCGGACCGGTCGGGGCTCTCGCCCGGCGACTGCGCTGGTACCCCGGCGGGTGCCTCTGGCCGGGCCGCAGGGGCTGCCTGAGCCGGGATCGCCGGTCCGGCGGGTGAGGGAGGGCCGGCCGGTTCCGGCGACGGCGAGGGGGCTCTCAGGACGGGGAGCGGCGGGGGAGTGCCGCCGAAGGCCGGGCAGATCGACTTGTGCGCGCACCAGTCGCAGAGCCGGCTAGGCCGGGGCCGCCAGTCGCCCGTGGAGCGGGCCCGCTCGATGGCCCGCCACAGCGCGTCGATCTTCCGCACCGTGGCGCGCAGGTCGGACTCGTCCGGCGCGTACCGGACGATCTCGCCGTTCCCGAGGTAAATGAGCTGCAGGAGCTTGGGCACGCGCTGCTCGGTCAGCCACAGCACCACGGCGTAGAACTTCATCTGGAACAGCGCCCGGGCCTCGTACTCCTCCTTGGGCGCCGTCCCCGTCTTGTAGTCCACGATCCGGATCTGGCCGTCGGGCGCGACGTCGACCCGGTCGATGTAGCCGCGCAGCAGCAGGCCCGATTCCAGGACCGCCTCGACCGCGTGCTCGCGGTGCCTGGGCTCGAGCCGGGTCGGGTCCTCCAGCGTGAAGTAGCGCTCGAGCATCTCGCGCGCACCGGCCAGCCAGGCGCTGCGCTCCTGCTCGTCGTCGAACAGGCCGGCCAGTTCGGGCTCCTCGGCGATCAGGCGCTCCCACTGCGGCACCAGCAGGGCCTGGGCGGCCGGCGGGGTGCGGCCCGGCGCGGGCTCGTCGAACAGCCGCTCCAGGACCGCGTGCACCAGGGTCCCCCGGGCGGCCGCCGGGCTCGGCGGCTCGGGCAGCCGGTCGATGACCCGGTACCGGTACAGCAGCGGGCAGGTCAGGAAGTCGCCGGCGCGCGACGGCGACAGCGAACGGCGTGGCGGGCGGGCGTCCTGTTCGCTGATGTCCTGCGACTCGCTCGTGTCCCGCGGCGCGCTCGTGTCCTGCGCCTGCGGGGGTTGCGCAATCGTGTCGTTGGCCACTCTCCGGAGACTAGGGGACGGCACCGACAGTTGGCCGTGTTTGGCGCTTTAGCCGGCGCGTCCGATTCACGGGCGCGGGGCAGCCGCTGCGGGTGCCCCGCAGCACGTAGCATCAACTACGTGTCAGGCATCAGCCCCGAGCAGGACCAACAGCAGGCGCCACCGCCGGGTGACACGCCACCGCAGCGCCCCGGGCGCGATGCCAGGTTCGGCTTGGTGATCGCACGGCCTTTCGGCATCCCGGTCTACATCTCGCCGTACTGGTTCGTGGTGGCCGCGCTGGTGGTGGTGTTCTACGCGGGCAGCCTGCCAGCGTCCATCCGCCCCGACGCCGTCCGGTACGCGGTCGCGGCCGCGTTCGTCGTCCTGCTGTACGCCTCCGTGCTGGTGCACGAGCTAAGCCACTGCGTGGTCGCCCGGGCGTTCGGCCTGACCGTGCGCAGGGTCTTGCTGTACCCGCTCGGCGGGTTCTCCGAGATCGAGCAGGAGCCGCCCACCCCGGCCAGGGAGTTCCTGGTCTCAGTGGTCGGGCCGCTGACCTCGCTGGCCCTCGCGGGCTGCGGCTGGGGCCTGGACGTCGCGGTCAATCCCGGCGGGATACCCCGGGTGCTGATCGACCAGCTCATCCTGGCCAACCTGGTGGTCGGCGTGTTCAACCTGCTGCCCGGCCTGCCGCTGGACGGCGGCCGGATGCTGCGCGCCGGGGTGTGGAAGGTGACCGGGCGGCCCGGCACGGCCACGATCGCGGCGGCCTGGGCGGGTCGCGCGCTGGCCGCCGCGCTGATCATCGTGCCGATCGCCCTGCTCGGCAGCAGGCTGAACCTGGCGAGCTCCTACGTGCTGTGGCTGGCGGTCATCGCGGTGTTCATGTGGATCAGCTCCGGGCAGGCCATCCGGGCGGCCAAGGTGCGCGACCGGCTCCCTGGCCTGCAGGCCAGGACGCTCGCGCGGCGGGCGATCGCGATCCCGGGCAACGTGCCGCTGGCCGAGGCGATCAGGCGGGCCGACGAGGCGCAGGCCCGCGCGCTGGTGGTCGTCGACCATGACGCCGCGCCGATCGCGATCGTCAACGAGACCGCGGTGATGGCCACGCCGCCGCAGCGCAGGCCGTGGGTGGAGGTGGGCTCGCTGGCGCGGGCCATCGAGCCCGGGCTTGTGCTGTCCGCCGACCTGTCCGGGATCGAGCTCATCGAGGCCGTGCAGCGGTCCCCGGCCACCGAGTACCTGCTCATCGAGCCTTCCGGGCAGATATTCGGCGTGCTGGCCACCAGCGACCTCGACCACGCGTTCGCCGGCGTCTGAGGCCACCGTTAGCCTGTCGAGCGTGATCAAGCAGCCCCGCGGTCCGCTGACCCCCGGCGACCAGATTCAGCTCACCGACCCCAAGGGGCGCCGCCACCGGGTCGTGCTGGAAGCCGGGCGGTCGTTCCACACCCACCGCGGCTCGCTGGCCCACGACGACATCATCGGCCGCCCTGAGGGCAGCGTGGTCGTCTCCTCCGGCGGCACCGCCTACGTGGTGTTGCGGCCGCTGCTGGCCGACTACACGCTGTCCATGGCCCGCGGTGCCGCTGTGGTCTACCCGAAGGACGCCGGGCAGATCCTGGCCCAGGCGGACATCTTCGCCGGGGCCAGGGTCGTCGAGGCCGGGGCGGGCTCGGGCGCGCTGTCCTGCTGGCTGCTGCGGGCGGTCGGCGAGGGCGGCCTGCTGGTGTCCTACGAGCGCAGGCCGGACTTCGCCGAGATCGCCAGGAAGAACGTGGAGCAGTACTTCGGCGGCCCGCATCCGGCCTGGCGGCTCGTGACCGGGGCGCTGCCGGCCGAAGGATCCGCCGGCGTTCTGGACGACGGCGACGGTTTCGACCGCGTCGTCCTGGACATGCTGGCGCCGTGGGAATACGCGGAGGCCGCCGCCCTGTCGCTGCGGGCAGGCGGGCTGGTCTGCTGCTACGTGGCCACGACCACCCAGCTGTCGCGGACCGTGGAGGCGCTGCGCGCCCAGGGCAACTTCAACGAGCCCGCGGCCTGGGAGTCGCTGCTGCGGGGCTGGCACGTCGACGGCCTCGCGGTCCGGCCCGAGCACCGGATGGTCGGGCACACCGGCTTTCTGGTGACCGCGCGCCGGCTGGCCGACGGCGTCACGCCCCCGCCACGCCGGCGCCGGCCGTCCAAGGGCGCGCACGCCGAGCAAGAATCGCCCGCCGAGCAAGAATCGCCCGCCGAGCAAGAGCCGGACACCGCGGCCTGGATCGGGGTTGAATGACCGTTACCAGCGAATTCCGGCCTTCTACCAGGGCTTGCGGGAGCGGTAACGCCCCCGGCTGTTCCCGGATCGTAACGGGAGAAAGCCGAGCTGAGGCCGGCCATAGGTTACGGAAGCTTCTCGGATAGGTAGGGTCAAGGGTAAATCGGCTCTCGGGAGGGGGTGAGGGGCATGGCCTCTCGCGACGACAGCGCGCGCGCCGGGCGCTATGACGACGAGGTCAAGGTCCTTACCACGCAGATCTCCTTCCTCGAGGAGGAGATCGCCGCTCTGCGCCGCAGGCTTGCGGACTCGCCACGGCAGACCAGGCTGCTCGAGGAGCGGCTTCGCGAAGCCGAGACGAACCTCGCTGGCATTAACGGTCAGAACGAACGGCTGACCGCGACACTGCGTGAGGCGCGGGACCAGATCGTGGCGCTCAAGGAGGAGGTCGACCGGCTGGCCCAGCCGCCCTCCGGCTTCGGGATCTTCCTTGAGGCCGTCGAGGACGGCAGCGCTGACGTGTTCACCGGCGGCAGGAAGATGCGGGTGAGCGTCAGCCCCGGAGTCGAGCTGAGCGAGCTCAAGCCCGGCCAGGAGGTCGTGCTCAACGAGGCGCTCAACGTGGTCATCGCCCAGGGCTACGAGACGATCGGCGAGGTCGTCATGCTCAAGGAGATCCTTGACGGCGGCGACAGGGCGCTGGTGATCTCGCACGCCGACGAGGAGCGGATCGCGCGGCTGGCCGAGCCGCTGCGCAACTCCACGCTCCGCGGCGGGGACTCACTGCTGCTCGAGCCGCGGTCCGGGTACGTCTACGAGCGCATACCCAAGGCCGAGGTCGAGGAGCTGATCCTGGAGGAGGTGCCCGACATCACCTACTCCGAGATCGGCGGGCTAGCGTCGCAGATCGAGCAGATCCGCGACGCGATCGAACTGCCCTACCTGCACGCCGACCTGTTCCGGGAGCACCGGCTGCGGCCGCCGAAGGGCGTGCTGCTGTACGGCCCGCCCGGATGCGGCAAGACCCTTATCGCCAAGGCGGTCGCGAACTCGCTGGCCAAGCAGGTCGCGCGCCGGACGGCCGCGCAGGCCGACCGGGATGGCGTGCCGTCCACGGCGGGCCAGACCCGCGAGGGCAAGAGCTTCTTCCTCAACATCAAGGGCCCCGAACTGCTCAACAAGTACGTCGGCGAGACCGAGCGGCACATCCGGCTGGTGTTCCAGCGAGCCAGGGAGAAGGCCAGCGAGGGCATGCCGGTCATCGTGTTCTTCGACGAGATGGACTCGATTTTCCGCACCCGCGGTTCCGGCGTGTCCAGCGACGTGGAGAACACGATCGTGCCGCAGTTGCTGTCGGAGATCGACGGCGTCGAGGGCCTGGAGAACGTGATCGTGATCGGCGCCTCGAACCGGGAAGACATGATCGACCCGGCGATCCTGCGGCCCGGCCGGCTCGACGTCAAGATCAAGATCGAGCGGCCGGACGCCGAGGCCGCGA
>DATAVV010000462.1:0-28251 GCA_036267555.1 Streptosporangiaceae bacterium
CGGGCGGCCCTCCCCGGAGGACACCGCGGACAACGACCGGATCGTCCCCGAATAGCCAGCACCAACAGCTCGCAGCACCGTTCGCGAAGAAGCCCCGGACCGGGCAGACCACCCGCTCCGGGGCTTCTTCATTCCATGCACTAAGACATGTACATGCAACGTGACATGTACATGCGATCACTACGCAAGCTGGCCAAGTAGATCCAGCTCAACACGTGGCCGCACTTCCGCGTGCGCAACCGCGTGTCCCGCCGGACACCGCGTCGAGGTCGATGAATGTAACGCCAGGGCAGTTCTATGTACCCCAGAGTCACATTCATCTCCATGATCACCGCCGAGACAGAACGAAGTTAGGGGCGCCGCTGCGAGAGAGGGCATGGATGGAAGTTTGCTGCTCGCCGACGAGCACCAAACTTCCATTCATCCGGATACTCGCCCGGAAAGAGGGCCGACGCCGCCTTCCCCAGCCCTTCGGCGGCTCGCACGCGTCATGTACATGTGGGATTACATGTACATGCAGTTGGCATGTGCATGTGTTTGTGCATGTACTTGCGCGCTCAGTCGGTGAACGTCTGTACCGTCGGCGCGTGCCCGTTCCAGGTGGCGATCAGCGTCGAGACGGTCGAACCCTGGCCGAAGTCGACGCGCAGCCAGCCCGCGGCCGACCACGTCTGCACCGAGAACCCCGAATCCGGCGTCGCGGCCACCAGTTGGGCGGACGTCTTGGCGATCAGCAGCGTCACCCGCCCGCCGCTGATCGCGTAGGTGCGGATGGTGCCCGGCCGGGGACTGGACGGCGGGGAGGCCCGCGAGGGCAGCCTGGGCGTCTCCGACGGGCGCGGGGACGGCGTACGCCGCGGCGCGGGTGACGAGGGCGACGGCGCGGCCGGGGAGGGCGAGCCAGAGGCGGAGGGCGACGGTGCGGCCGCACCCAGGACCGGCGCCTGTGGCCCGGAGGCCACCGCGTCCCGGAGCACGACCTCCGCGCCTAGCCAGGAGAGCGTCACCGCGACCGCGGTGCCAACGGCCCAGGCCGCCGTTCCTGTCAGTAGCCGGCCCGTCATCAACTGCCGCACATCGCCAATAATGCCGCAAGTACTTGCGAATGGCGTACGGTTCCATTCATGGCGCGGGTGCTCGTGATCGAGGACGACCCGATGGTCAGGTCGGCCGTGCTCGGTGACCTGGCCCACCGCGACCACGCGGTCCGCAGCGCGGGCACCGCGCTGGACGGACTGCGCGAGCTCAGCCACCATCCCCCCGAGGTCATCGTTCTGGATCTTGGTCTGCCCGACCTGGACGGCCGGCAGGCGCTGCGGATGATGCGCGCGGTGTCGGCGGTCCCGGTGATCGTCGCCACGGCCTGCGACGACGAAGCGGAGATCGTCCGGCTGCTCAACGCGGGCGCCGATGACTACCTGGTCAAGCCGTTCTCGTGCGAGCATCTGGCCGCGCGGATCGCCGCGGTCCTGCGCCGCAACGGGATGTCCGGGGGCGCCACCGTGCTGAACGTCGGCGGCCTGCGGGTCGACCTCGCGGCCAGGGAAGCGAGTCTCGACGGCAAGCCGCTGCAGCTCAGCCGGCGCGAGTTCGACCTGCTCGGCTACCTGGCCGCGCGGCCGGACCAGGTGGTGTCCCGGCGCGAACTGCTCGCCGACGTGTGGCACCAGTCCTACGGCGACGACCAGACGATCGACGTGCACGTGTCCTGGCTGCGCCGCAAGCTCGGGGAGAGCGCGGCGGCGCCGCGCTACCTGCACACCGTCCGCGGGGTCGGCGTGAAGCTGGCCAGCCCTCGGTGAGGCGGACGCTCGCCCTGGTCTGCGCGGCCGTGACCTCGATGGTCGCGCTCTCCTTCCTGATCCCGCTGGCGCTGCTCGTCCGGCAGATCGCCCGGGACCACGCGTTCAGCAGCGCGCAACTGCAGGCGGCCTCGATCGAGCCGGTGCTCGCGGTCACTACGAGCCGGGCCGGGCTGAACCGGGCCATCAGCGCCGCTCAGGCGGGCGCCGACGGACGGATCGCCGTCTACCTGGCCGACGGGCCGGGCAGCCGCGGCGTCCTGGCTGCGGGGCAGGCCCAGGCCGGCCCGGCCGACCTGGCCCGGGCGGTCACCGCGGCCCGGTCGTTCACGGTGGCCCAGCCGGGCGGATACGTGGTGTTCCAGCCGGTGGCGCTGGGCGGAGGACGGCTCGCGGTGATCGAGGTCTTCGTGCCCGAGGCCGACCTGAGCCGCGGCGTGGCGGTCTCGTGGGCGGCCATGGGCGCGGTCGCCGTGGTGCTGGTGGTCGTCTCGGTGGTGGTCGCCGACCGGCTCGCCGCGCAGATCACCGGGGCGGCCCGGCGGCTCGCCTCGGCCGCGGCCGCGCTCGGGGACGGGGACCTGACCGCGCGCAGCGAACCCTCGGGCCCGCCCGAACTCAGTGCGGCCGCAGCCGCGTTCAACTCCATGGCTGAGCGGCTGAACCGGATGATCACGGCCGAGCGGGTCATGGCCGCCGACCTGCCGCACCGGCTGCGCACCCCGCTCACCGCGCTGCGGATGAACGCCGCCGCGCTCGGCCCGGGCTTCGCCGAGGACGAGACCCGGATGGCCGTCGACCGGATGGAGCAGGAGGTCGACAAGATCATCCGAGCCGCCCGGCGGCCCGCACCCGGCGAACCGTCTAGCTGCGACGCTGCCGAGGTGCTCGCCGAGCGGATGGACTTCTGGTCCGCGCTGGCCGACGACCAGTTCCGGGCCTGGCACCTGATCGGGACCGAGATGCCGGTACCGGTGCCGGTGCCCAGGCCCGACCTGATCGCCGCGGCCGACGCCTTGCTCGGCAACGTCTTCCTGCACACCGCGGAGGGCACGGAGTTCTCGGTCACCCTGCACGCCGGGGACGGCATGGTCGTGATCTTCTTCGCCGACGCCGGCCCCGGGATCTTCGACCCCATGGCCGCGCTGCAGCGGGGCCGCAGCAGCCGCGGCTCCACCGGCCTCGGGCTCGACATCGCCCGCCGGGTGGCCGAGTCGACCGGCGGCGAGCTCAGGATCGACCGGTCCGCCATCGGCGGTGCCCAGGTCCAGATGTGGCTGCGGACCGGCGGCCAGCCACCGGGACGCGGCCGGCGACCCGCTGGCCAGCGACGGCTTAGCCGGCGGTGAGCTGGCCCATAAGGGCTCCTTAACGGATCTTCAGGGCCGCTCGAAGCCCCCGCCCCGTCGTTAGCGTGGCTCGCGACCCAGGTCCCCTGGACCCTTGTGAAGGGATGACGCTGCCATGGCTCGGCTGCACCGAAACCGCCGCCCCGATGACCGCGGGCGGCACACCGCGACCCCCGGGCCGGACGGCTCTTATTCACCCGGCGAGCCCGCCCGTGCCTACTGGGATGGGGACCGGGGCGCCGGCGACGGTGCGTACGCCGCTTACGGCGTCGATCCCGGGACCGGCCAGGCCTACCCGGAGCAGCCCTACCCCGGCCCGCCCTACGCTGAGGAGCAATACGCGGAGGAGCAATGCGCGGAGCCGCAATACCCCGGGCAGCCGTACCCCGAGCAGCCCTTCGCGGAAGGGCCATTCGCGGACAAGATCTACGCCGACCAGGCCCACACCCAGCGGATCCCCCTCGAAGACGAGGCATATCCGGACCACGACGGCCACTCCCGGTCCCGCAAGCACCGTCGCGCGCGGGTGGCGCACTCGCCCGGGCCAGGGCGGGCGAGGCGGGCGGGCAGCGCGGGGCGGGCGGGCAGCGCGGGGCGGGCGGGCAGCGAGCGAAGCCGGCTGAGGTCGGCCGGGTTCCTGCCCGCGATCATGATGGCGGCCGTGCTCACGGTCGGCGGCGGCGTGGCGGCGCTCGCCGCGAACAACAGCGGCGCCGGCCCCTCGCTGTCGGTCAGCTACCAGGACGTCACCGGCTGGGGCACCGGATACACCGGCCAGTACACGATCACCAACAACGGCGGCGCGCCCACGACCGGCTGGACCCTCGGGTTCAAGCTGCCCGCGGGCACCACGCTGACCAGCCTGTGGAACGGGACCGACGCGGTCAGCAGCGGCCAGGTCACGGTGACCAACGCGGGCTGGGACGGCGCGATCGCGCCCGGCGGGTCGGCGCAGGTTGGCTTCGTGACCTCCGACCCGGGCGACTCGGCCGCTGATCCGACCGACTGCACGATCGACGGCGCTGCCTGCCAGGCCGGGGGCGGCGGCACGCCTTCGCCCTCACCCAGCCAGCCGACTCCCACGCCGACCCCGACACCCGCCCCGACCCCGGCGCCGAGCCCGAGCCCGAGCCCCAGCCCGTCCCCCGCTCCCCCGGGGGGGCCGGCGCCGGCCAGCGCGGCCGGGTTCGCGCCGTACGTGGACACCAGCCTGTTCCCGCCGTTCAGCCTGACCACCGCGGCCAGCGATACCGGCGTCAAGCAGTTCAACCTGGCGTTCGTGGTGTCCGGCGGCGGCTGCACCCCCGAGTGGGGCGGGGTCACCGCGATCGGCAGTGACCCGGTGGCCTCGCAGATCAGCGCGCTGCGGGCGGCGGGCGGCGACGCCCGCGTCTCGTTCGGCGGCGAAGCCGGCAGCGAGCTGGCCCTGACCTGCAACAACGCCTCCCAGCTGGCTGCCGCCTACCAGCAGGTGATCTCCGCCTACGACCTGAACAAGGTTGACTTCGACATCGAGGGCGCGGCCATCGCCAACACCGCGGCGAACAACGTCCGCGACCAGGCCCTGGCCCAGCTCCAGTCGCAGGACAAGGGCCTGCAGGTCTCGTTCACGCTCCCGGTCGAGCCCTCCGGCCTGACCCAGGACGGGATCAACCTGCTCAGCGGCGCGGTGTCGGCCGGGGTGCAGATCTCCGCGGTGAACGTGATGGCCATGGACTTCGGCGACGCCAACGCTCCGGACCCGGCCACGATGATGGGCACCTACGTCGTCAACTCGGCCACGGCGACAGACGCTCAGCTGGCCAGCGTGCTCGGGATCAGCGACGCGGACGCCTGGTCCAAGGTCGCGGTCACGCCGATGATCGGCCAGAATGACCAGAGCGACGAAGTGTTCACGCTGTCCGACGCCCAGCAGCTCGAGACGTTCGCAGCCAGCAAGCACCTGGCCTGGCTGTCGATGTGGTCGGCGGGCCGGGACCAGCAGTGCCCCAGCGCCGAGGGCAGCGCCCAGGCCACCTGCAGCGGGGTCAGCCAGGCCCAGTTCGCGTTCATGAAGGTCCTGGACCAGGACTGACCCGCGTGGAAACAACCATTAAATAAGGGCCAGCCGGGATCAGCCCTCCGAGGCTCGCGCCTCGGAGGGCTGTTTCCGTGACGGGCCGGGGAGGGTATCCAGCCGCCGCAGGATGACTCCCTCGCGCAGTGCCCACGGACAGACCTCAAGCTCGGGCACCTCGAACAGGTCCATGGCCGCGTCGGCCACGATCGCACCCGCGACGAGCTGCGGCGCCCGCCCGCGGGACACCCCGGGGAGCTGGGCCCGCTCGGCGGCGGACGTGCGGACCAGCCGCTGCGCCAGCGAGGTCACGTCGCTGTGCCGCAGCAGCCTCCGGACGTACGGGCCGTCGCTGGACGGCGCCGCCCCCGCGATCCTGGCTAGCTGCCGGAACGTCTTGGACGTCGCGACCGCGTGGTCGGGCCGGCCGTCCCGCATCACGGTGCCGGCCGTGGCCGCGATCTCGGCCCGCACGTGCTTGCGTAGCTGCCGAACCTCGCCGGCCGACGGCGGGTCCCCGGTCAGCCAGTCCCGGGTCAGCCGGGCCGCGCCGAGCGGCAACGAGACCGCGCACGTGGGCTCCTCGTCCACGCCGGACGCGATTTCCAGCGAGCCGCCGCCGATGTCCAGCATCAGCAGCCGGCCCGAGGACCAGCCGAACCAGCGCCGCGCGGCGAGGAACGTCAGGCGGGACTCGTCCGGGCCGGGCAGCACCCGGATGTCCACCTGGGTCTCCGACTCGATCCAGGCCAGGATCTCGTCGCCGTTGGCAGCATCGCGCACCGCCGATGTCGCGAACGCCAGCAGTTCCTGCGCTCCCTTGTCCTCCGCGATGCGCAACGCGTCGACGACAAAGTCGCGCAGTTGCGCCGCGCAGTCCTGGGTCAGCCGGTTGGCGGCGTCCAGGTGGTCGCTGAGACGCAGCTCAGCCTTGTGCGAGAACGCGGGAAGCGGCCGTGCGCCCTGATGCGCGTCGACCACGAGCAGGTGGACCGTATTGGAGCCGACGTCCAGAACTCCCAAACGCATACCAAGACGCTACCCTCCCCACCGGCCCGGAGTCGGACGCCGCCCGGCCGGTATGTTCGAACTATCCGCAAGTTCGTCGGGGTTGCTGGAGGCAGGAAATGTCCGAAAGCGTACGTGGCAGCGTCCGGGTCGAGCCGGGACCCAAGCGGGTCCGCGTCTATCTGGCCGGGGAACTGGTCGCCGACACCAGGTCGCCGTACCTGGTCTGGGAGAAGCCCTACTACCCCACGTACTACCTGCCCGCGTCCGACGTGCGCGCCACGCTGATCCCGTCGGGTGAGACCGCTCACTCCCCGAGCCGGGGCGACGGCGAGGTGCTGCACGTGAAGGTGGCCACCGCGACCGCGGAGCGCGCGGCGCTGCGCTATCCGTCCTCGCCTCTCGCGCAGCTGCGCGACCTGGTCCGCTTCGAGTGGGAGGCGATGGGCGAATGGCTCGAAGAGGACGAACCCGTCTACACCCACCCGCGCGACCCGCACAAGCGGGTGGACATACTGGCCAGCTCGCGGCACGTGCGCGTGGAGGTCGACGGCGTCACGGTCGCGGACTCCCGCCAGCCGCGGATCCTCTTCGAGACCGGCCTGCCGGCCCGGCACTACCTGCCGCTGCCGGACGTGCGCACGGATCTGTTGCGGCCGTCGGCCACGGTCTCGCACTGCCCGTACAAGGGCACGGCGAGCTACTGGTCGGTGGACACCGGCCGGGGCGTGCGCGAGGACATCGTGTGGATCTACCGGACCCCGCTGCCGGAGAGCCAGAAGGTCGCCGGGCTGGCCTGCTTCTACGACGAGAAGGTCGACGTCTACCTGGACGGCGAACTGCAGGCCAAGCCCAAGACCCCGTTTAGCTAGCCCTCGCCGGAAGGGCCGGTGTCCTTTATGCGTTTACGCGACGGGCCACGGCGGGTCGAGATGCCCCGGGCGGATGCCTCCGCGTCGTGCATCGTACGGACGATGTTGCGGCTGGCCAGCTTGCCGCAGTCGGTGTCGCTCCAGCCGCGGCGCTGCAGCTCGGCGATGAGCGCCGGGTAGGTGGAGACGTCTTCGAGGCCTTCGGGGAGCCAGTCGACGCCGTCGAAATCGGACCCGATGCCGACGTGGTCCACGCCCGCGACCTCGCGCACGTGCTCGATGTGGTTGGCCACCTCGGCCAGCGTCACCTTGGGCTTGGGGTGCCTGGCCTCCCACGCCGCCCGCTCGGCCTTGGCCTGGCCCCGGCCGGCCACGTTCTGGTGGTCGAGCCCGCGCCGCTTCATATCGTCGGAGAACTCCCGCATCCAGTCCCGGCAGGCCTGGGAGACGAACGCGGGGACGAAGTTAACCATGCAGGTGCCGCCGTTGCCGGGCAGCCGGGCCAGGATGTTGTCCGGCACGTTCCTGGGGTGGTCGCAGATCGCCAGCGCCGAGGAGTGGGAGAAGATCACCGGCCCCTCGGCGGTGTCCAGTGCGTCGCGCATGGTGTCCGGTGACACGTGGGAGAGGTCGACGAGCATGCCGAGCCGCTGCATCTCCCGCACCACCTCGCGCCCGAACTCGGTCAGGCCGCCGTGCTCCGGCTCGTCGGTGGCCGAGTCGGCCCAGGGCAGGTTGCGGTTGTGGGTCAGGGTCATGTAGCGGACCCCGAGCCTGTGGAGCATGCGCAGCGTGCCCAGCGAACAGCCGATGGAGTGCCCGCCCTCCGCCCCGATGAGCGAGGCCACCTTGCCCGCCGCGGTGATCCGCTCGATGTCCGCGGCGGTCAGCGCCAGTTCGAGGGCATCGGAGTAGCGCCCGATCATCTCGTGCACCAGGTCGATCTGCTCCAGAGTGGCCGTGACCGCGGTTTCGCCGGCTAGCTCGGGCGAGACGTACACCGACCAGAACTGGGCCCCGAGGCCGCCCTGGCGCATCCGGGGCAGGTCGGTCTGGGTATGCGGGACGCGAGCGGCGAGGTCGGTGGTGTCCAGGTCCAGTTCGTCGGCCACACGCAAGATCCAGGGCAGGTCGTTGTGCCCGTCCAGAATCGGATCGCGGCTCAGCAGTTCTCGGGCGGTGCCGATGGCGTTGGGCATTTCACTGCTGCGACTCGTCATCCCCCCACCTTAAGGAGATCGTGCCAGCGGGTGGCAGCACCCCCGTAGGGGCTTCCGGCCGACCAGGCCGGTGTCAGCCGGGAGGGCCGGCCGGAGGCTGGCCCGAGTGGATGACAGAAGGTTTCGAGGCGCCCCAAGCGCCGAGGCGGGGGGTTACAGGGGGGTCGCCCCCCCTAGGGCCAAATTCCTCCCCCCTAGGGCTAAACCAAATCAACCAGACCGTCGCCGCGAGCAGGACCAGCGGTGTGAGGCCGCGGGACAGGATGTCGGCCGTCTCGGCCAGCCAGTGCGGCCGCAGCGCGGTGTAGAACAGCACGCCCGGCAGTTCGGCCGCGCTGGCCACCACGGCACGCAGCAGCGCGATCCAGTCGAGCTGGGTGGCGGGCATCACCGCCAGCAGCGGGAAGATCATCGCGTCGAACCATGGACGCTGCTGCGGCGAGGTGACCAGCCAGGCCAGGCTCAGGGCCAGCGTCACCCGGATCGCGGGCAGGCCGGGCGGGCCTTCCGGCATCCGCCGCAGCAGCAGCACGGCCAGGGCCACGGCCGCGATCACTGCCAGCACGTCGATCCGGTGGCTCGGGTCGTGCCAGTCGAGCGTGCGGTACAGCAACTGCCAGGGCTGGTAGAGGTCGACGCCGGCCACACCCCGGTTCACCGCGGCCAGCAGCGCCTGCTTCCCGGCCAGCAGGTAGCTGGGCACCAGTACCACGGCCAGCCCGAGGCCGGCCGCGGCCAGCGTGCGCACCGACCGCCACCCGGCCCAGGCCAGCCCGATCGCGAACAGCGCGAACGGCGCCTTGACCGCCACCGCCACGCCGACTAGGACGCCGGCCACCACCGCCCGGCGGAGGCCGACGCCGAGCGCCCGGTCAGCGCTGGGCTGGCCGGCGGTGGGCTGCCTGGCGGTGGGCTGCCTGGCGGTGGGCTGGCCGGCGGTGGGCTGGCCGGGCTCCGCGCGACGGAAGGCGAGCAGACCGAGCAGGCCGAACACGGCGGCCAGGCCGTCGATGTGGCCGCCGGTCATCACGGCCAGCAGCATCAGCGGGTTTACCGACCAGAGCAGGTGCGCCCGCATCCGCCGCATCGGGTCCGATCGCAGCAACCGGTCCAGGGTGATGGCGATGCCCAGGAAGGCCAGGCCGTTCCAGACCTTGAGCCACAGCAGCGTCCGGGCGACCGAGGATCCGCCGAGCAGCGACGCCACCTTCTCGGTCACGGTGGCCAGGGGGCCGTATACCGAGGGGTCGTGCTGCCACGGGATCGGCGCCACGGCCCCGACCGGGTCGCCCATCGCCTTGAGCCGGGCCGGGGTCATCACGTAGGGGCTGTGGCCGAGGGCGGCGATCCGGCCGTAGACGGCATAGTCGAGCATGTCGGTGGAGCCGATGGGCGGCACGAGCGCGAGCGCCACGACCGCCAGGATCGCGCCGATGATCACGTTCCGGGGCCGGGGGCGCCAGCCACGGCCCACCGCGACCAGCCCGGCCCCGACGCCGGCCCCGCCGATGAGCACCGCCGCCCAGGACGCGAACGCCACCAGTACCGGCGACAGCGACAGGTGACCGAAGTAGGGCGGCCACGGCGCGGCCGAACGGAAAGCGGGCACCGCCGCCGACGGCCCGGCCAGGCCGATCAGGACCATCGCGGCCACGCTGGTCGCGATGGCGGCCACCCCGCTCGCAGCCAGCCACCGGGCGGGCCGCGACAGGGATGAATCAGGCGGTTCTTGCGCCGGACGCATGCAGCTTGGTGCCTTACCAGGTATGAGAGGTACGAGAGGTCACAGGACGGCGAATCGTCAAGCATGATATTCCACGTTTGCCGCCATAAACCCATCTGGCCCGGATCGGGTGCCGGCCGTGTTGATGGCGTGAGGATTCCCGCTCCGAGCGTCCGCAATCTGTTAGCGAACGCCCCCGCCGCGGCCGGCCGGCCGACGCTGGTACTGAACGAGTCCCGAGACCTAGAGCCGGGGAGGCGCCGCCGTGGCCGGGTGGCTGCAGGCCGTTTTGGTGATCGCGGTCGTCCTCGCACTGCACGGGCCGCTCGGGGACTACATGGCACGGGCGCTGCGCGCCAGGAGGCACTGGCGAGCCGAGGCGGCCGTGTAACGCGCGTGCGGTGTCGACCCCGACACCGACCAGCGCTGGCCCGACTATCTGCGCTCGCTGCTCGCGGTGTCGCTGAGCGCGGCCGCGGGGCTCGCGGCGGCGCTTGCGCGGCGCGCCCGCGAGCGCGCTGTTCGGTGTGGCGTCCACGTCTACCGCCGACGGCGCGGCCGACGCCAGCTACGACAGCTTCACCTCGCTCGGGGACGGCATGCTGCTGTCGGCGATGCTGCTCGGCGAGATCAGCCCGGGCGGGGTGGGCAGCGGGCTCTACGGCCTGTTGATGGTGGTGCTCATCGCGGTGTTCCTCGGCGGCTTGATGATCAGCCGGACGCCTGAGTACCTGCGAAAACGCATCCGGGCCCCGGAAATGAGGATGGTCGCTCTCTACTGCCTGGCGACCCCCATCACGCTGCTAAGCGGGGCCGGGCTCGCCATCGCCCTGGCCGTCGGCCGGTCCTCGATCCTCAACCCGGGAGCGCACGGCCTGACCGAGGTCGCCTACGCGTTCACCAGCGCCGCGAACAGCAATGGCAGCGCGTTCGCCGGGCTGTCCGGCAACACGCCGTTATAACGCGGCCCTCGCCGTCGCCATGCTGCTCGGCCGTTACCTGCCGATCGTGTTCGTGCTCGGCCTCGCGGGGAGCCTGGCGCGGCAGAAACCAGTGGCGGTCACGGACGGAACCCTGCGCACGCACGGCCCGATGTTCGTCGCGCTGACCCTCGGAATCGGCCTGGTGCTGGTGTTCCTCACCTTCCTGCCCGCCCTGTCGCTCGGCCCGATCGCCGAGGGGCCTGCATTGACCGAAGCTGGCGCGGGAGGTGCCGCATGAACCGCTGCCTGACCCGGGATCGCCTCGCGGTGGCGGCCGCGCTGCTGCTGCCGCTGGGCGTGGCCGCCGCGGCGCTGCCGTTGCGGTCAAGCTGGTCGAACACGAACGTGGCCCTGGTGCTGGTCGTCGCGGTGGTGGCCGTGGCCGCGATCGGCAACCGGCTGGCCGGCGCGCTGGCCGCGCTGTCGGCCGCCGACGTCAGGAGCGCGGTGCTGCTGCTGGTGGTGGGCGTGGCCGTGTCCCAACTCGCCGCCCGCGCCCGGAAGCTGCGGGTGATCGCGATCACCGACGCGCGCTACCTGGCCGAGATCCACGAGACCGCGGAACTGGCCCAGGCGGCCCGGTCCCCCGACACCGTGATCGACCACGTCAAGGAGCAACTCGTCGGGGTGCTGGACCTGGCCGGCTGCCGGTTCGAGTACGGCGCCCTGCTCGGCCACCGCCCCGCCTGGAGGCGGACGGCACCGTGATGGCCGGGCGCCACCGCCTCGCGGTCGAGGACGGCGGGCTGCCCGACGAGGAGATCGAACTCCGGACGTTCGGCAACGGCCAGTACTACGGGCGGTTCATGCTGCGGCCCAAGCCGGGATCCAGGCCCTCGGTGCAGGCCCGCCTGGTCGCCGTGACCCTGGCCGATCAGGCCGGCCGCGCGTTCAGCCCGCGCTAGCCCGCCGCGGAATCGCCGCGAACCTCGTCGGCCATTTTTTCCCGCCCGAGAATTCGCTCGCCAGGACACGCCTATGGCGCGCAGGATACTGTACGAAATGACACAACATGATCGTCTGGTAACAGGCTCACCAGACGATCATGACCGTGCGGGACGGGGGCTGACATGCACGGAAAAACCGAGCTATCGGGCTAACCATGGGAATAGCGATAATCGCCGCTGCTGCGGCCTGTTATATCGGCTGGCACGTGAGCCGCGCCCATATGGCACACCGGGGTCTCCCCATCCGGCGCGGCCAGCTTCGTGCTCTTCGCACTGACCGCACCCGCCACGCCGTATGGATCGCCGGAATGGTGCTCGTGCTGCTCTTCATCCTCGCTGTCCTGGCCGTTCACTAGGCCAATCGCGGCTCGATGCCGCGCCGGGTGGGACGGGGGCGTGCGCGACGGGCGCGTGGGATAGTCGGTCAGGTATCCGCGAAACGGCGAGCGCATAGGAGCGGCGATGCAGGCGATCACGGTGAGCGCTTTCGGCGGCCCCGAGGTCATGGAACTCACCGAGGTACCCGTGCCGACGCCGAAACCGGGTGAGGTGCTCGTCCGGGTGCTCGCCGCCGGCGTCGGCCCCTGGGACGTCTCGCTGCGCCGGGGTGGCTGGACGGGCTCGCTGCCGTACGTGCCGGGCGGGGAGTTCGCCGGCGTGGTCGTGGGCGACAGCGGCGCCGACGCCGCCTTTTACGACGGCGCGCCGGTGTACGGGTACCCGGGCCTGGCCGGCTGCTACGCCCAGTTCGTGGCGTGCCCGCTCGAGCAACTGGCCCCCATGCCCGGCGGCCTGACCGCGGCCGACGCGGCCGCGGTCCCGATCGACGCGCTCACCGCCGAGCAGGGCCTGACCGATGTGCTGGGGATCAGCACCGGCGACCAGGTCCTGATCACGGCCGGAGCGGGCGGGCTCGGCCACTTCGCGGTGCAGATCGCCAAGATCCTCGGCGCCACCGTAGTAGCCACGGCCAGCCCGGCCAATCACGAGTTCCTGCACCGTCTCGGCGCGGTCACGGTCATCGACCACACCAAGCCCGACTGGCCCGAGCAGGTCAGGGACGTGACCGGCGGCGGCGCGGAGCGGGTTCTGGCCTGCGCCGCGCCCACCCTGGACGGCGCGGCCCGCGCGGCCCGAGATGGCGCGCTGATCGCCACGCCGGTGCACGCCGAGCTGCCCGACGCGGAGCGGGTCCGCTGGAGCCAGTACAACGGGCAGGCCAGCGGGTCCCGCCTGATCCGGATGGCCCCGTGGTTCGACGACGGGTCGCTGTCGGTCAACGTGCAGGCCCGGTACTTCTGGCACGACGCCCCGCAGGCCCACCGCGTGGCCGAAGTCGGGCACACCCAGGGCAAGATCAGCCTGGTCGTCGACGAGGACCTGGCCGCCGCGTTGCAACTGTGATTCCCGGCCCGCCAGATCGCGTCGCGCGGCCCGGCGCCCGCCGGGCTTAGCCGGCGGGCGCCGTCGTTGCCGGAACGGTTCGGGCCGGGGAATTACGCGGCCCGGTCAGCGTCCTGGCCCGCAGGCTTACCGGGCCTTGGGCGCGGCAGGGGGGTGCGAGCCGACCGGAAGATGGCTTCCGATCCGCTCACCAGCTCCTGGTTGAGGTCGCGAAGGGTGCCCACCGCCCTGCGCAGGGCGGTCCGGGCCCATCCGGGATTCGCCGGTCGAGGCGACCGTGTCGTCATGTTAATCACCTCCTCCGGGCATGTCGTCCTCCTCCTTGAGGACCATGGAATCCGGCCGCGTTGCAGGCTGGATGGGTTAGGTGTGCGGTCCGCGTGGAGATGCGCCCTACGGTCGGCGGGCGGTCAGCCGCCGGGCAGTTCGCCGGGCCGGGGAGCTTGCACCTGATTTGGTATTCAAGGCGGTTTTCCACGCGCCCTCCATCGCCGCTGCGCGGTAGTTGCATGCCCCCGATGAGGCTTATGGGTGAGCTGGCCGCCCCGGCCAGGGCGAAAGGATCACCCGATGACGTACGCCTCAGCCTCGGTTTTCCTGCGGCACTCGCGAACGTCGCCGGTCAGCGCGCCGGGACGGCCGATCACCTCGGTGCCCTCGCCGCTGGCCCGCGGCCCGCTGCCGCTGGCCAAGCAGGTCCTGGCCGTCGTCGCGCGGCCCGGCCAGGAATCGGCCGACCTGGGCGGCCTCCTATGCGCGTTCCCAGCGGCCCGACCGCCGGGATGCCCTCGGCCGCCCCGATCCCCAGGACCCCCGCGAACTCCTACGCTGGCTCTAAGCCGTTTTCCATGATCTGGGTTTCTGGCGTGCGAAATCCGCGCGCGAATAACCTAGATCATGAAATAGGAGTGTTTGGCCAGGCGTGGTGACGGCGCCCGCCGGGGGGTTCGGCGGACGCCGTCGTGGGGTGGTGCGGGGCCAGCAGCCCACGTGACCCCGGCCCTAGCGCGGAGGGGGCCCGGATGCTGCGGGACATCCAGGATGACCTGGCGGCCTTCGGGCCCTTCTTCGCCATCGAATGGCACCCGCCCGGCGCGGAGCCCGGCCCGCCGTGGCTTGCGCTCCGTGACCTGGCGGGGCAGCCCGGCCCGCTGCTGCGGCGGATCGGGTCGGCCCGCGCGGCCCTGGCCGACCGGGCGGGCCGGCCCGAGGAGCAGATCGAGCCGCGGGTCGCGGCGTCCGTCACCCAACTCGGCCTGGCGGCCCGCGTGATCGCCCCGGCCGTGGCGGCCGCGGCCGCCGGACACCGGCTCGACCTGCCCCCCGGCGGGCTGTGGTGGCAGGACACCCTCGGCGGCCCGGTGCCGCTCTCGGTACCCGAGCCGGACCGCCCGCCGACCGCCCCGGGAGCCGCCCCGGGCTCGCCGGCCGGCCCGGAATGCCTCCAGGTGCTCGATGAGGTGGTCGCGCCCCTGACCGAGGCGGTAGCGGGCCTGGTCCCGGTCTCGCCGCGAGTGCTCTGGGGCAACGTCGCCTCGGCTGTCAACAGCGCCGCGGTCCAGGTGGCCGCCGCGCGGCCGGACCTGAGCGACCGGGCCTGGGCCGTGGCCGCGGCGTTCCTGGCCAGCCCCCGGCTCGCCCGGGAAGTTCAGCGGCCCGGCCCGGCCTTCCGCCGGTCAAGCTGCTGCCTCATCTACAAGATCGCACCCGGCCGGACCCGTGGCGCCAGCGGCGTCTGCGGCGACTGCGTCCTGTCCCCGGTCAGCCGTCGCGGGCCAGGCCCAGCCGGTAACCGCCGCCGTGGACGGTCTGGATGATCTGGGGGCTGCCCGAATCGCTCTCGATCTTGCGCCGCAGGTTCTTCACGTGCGAGTCGACCGTGCGCTCGTAGCCCTCGAACTCATACCCGCGCACCCGGTTGATCAGCTCGAACCGGGAGTAGACCCGGCCGGGGACCGTGGCCAGCGCGACGAGGACCCCGCGCTCGGTCGGGGTGAGGTCCACCGAGTCTCCGCGCACCGTCACCAGCCGCCGCGGCTCGTCGATGACGAGGGTCCCGTCGCCGTAGCTGGTCACGCCCTGCTCGGCCACGGATCCGCCGCGGCGCAGGATGGCCTGGACACGCAGCACCAGTTCCCGCGGGCTGAACGGCTTCGTCACGTAGTCGTCGGCGCCCAGTTCCAGCCCGCGGATCCGGTCTTCCTCCGAGCTCTTGGCGGTCAGCATGAGGATCGGCGTGGCCGCCGTGGCCCGCAGTTCGCGGGCCACGGTCTCGCCGGGCACGTCCGGCAGCCCGAGGTCGAGGATCACCAGGTCCGGGGCGGCCTCGGCGGCCATGGTGATCGCCTCGGCGCCGGACCCGGTCGACAGCACGGTGAGCCCGGCCCGCTCCAGGTAGGAGCGCACAAAGTCCCGCAGCTTGCGCTCATCCTCTACGACCAGAACCGTAGCGGCCATGCCTGCTACCCCGTCTTTCCCGCGGCTCGCGCACCTCCACACCGTCACCATGACAGCTTCACCGGACGGGCACGACCACCGGGTGCACTAACGCTGACCGCAGCCCTTTCGATCAGGATGAACAAATGCCCCGAGAACCACGCAAAAGCCCGGTGTCAACCGCATCCGCCGCGCCCGGTCTCACGCGTGGTGCGCACTGGCGGGCGCTGCTGGAGGCCCGCTGGCGGGCAAGACTGCAGGAGGTCACCGAGTTGTCGCTGGCCTACCACGACGAGGCGAGCCAGCAGGAGACCCAGCGGCTGCTGCGCCGTACGGTAGCGACCCGCCGGAAGCTGGCCAACGTCGAGGAGGCCCTCGGCCGGCTCGCGGCCGGGACCTTCGGCTCCTGCGAGCAGTGCGCGGCGGAAATCCCGGCCTGGCTGCTCACCGTCATTCCCGAGACCCGCTACTGCCCGCGCTGCGCGGCTGAAGGAACCCGCGCCGCGAACGCGCTGCCGGCCACGCACTCACTGTGACCGTGCCCTGGTGGGCGTGGGCCGGGACGCTCGCCGTCTTCGCCGCGGGAATCCTCGCGGACCTCGGCCTGGCCAGGAACCTCGGCACCGGGCTGCGCGGCGCCGCCACGGCGAGCGCGCTGTGGGTCGCGGCCGGGCTGGCCTTCGGCGGCATCCTGTGGCTGGCCCAGGGCACGGCCGTGGCCGGCCAGTACTTCGCCGGGTACCTGCTGGAAAAGGCGCTCAGCGTCGACAACATCTTCGTGTTCGTGCTGCTGCTGGGCTCGCTGGCGGTGCCGGCCAGGCTGCAGCGGCGGGTGCTGCTGCTGGGGGTCGTGGGCGCGCTGATCATGCGGGGCGGCTTCATCGCGGCCGGCGGCGCGCTCATCGAGCACATCAGCTGGATCTTCTACGTCTTCGGCGCGGTGGTCCTGCTGGCCGGGGCGCGGATGTTCCGCCCCGAGCCGATGGCCGACGGCGAGCAGAACCTCACGGTCAGGGGGCTGCGCCGGGTCCTCCCGATCACCGGTGACTACGTGGGCAGCCGTTTCCTCACCCGGGTAAACGGGAAGATCATGTTCACGCCGCTGTTTGTCGCCCTGGTGGCCATCGAGACAACGGACCTGGTGTTTGCCCTGGACTCGATACCGGCCGTGTTCGGCGTGACCCGCAACCTGTTTGTCGTGTTCACGTCCAACGCGTTCGCCGTCCTCGGCCTGCGGGCCCTGTATTTCCTGCTGGCCGGCTCCGTGGACCGGTTCCGCTACCTCAAGCAGGGCCTGGCCCTGCTGCTGGTGTTCATCGGGGCCAAGATGCTCCTCTCGCCGGTGATCCACATCCCGGTCCTGGCCAGCCTGGGCGTGATCACCGCGGTGGTGGCCGGGGCGGTGGCCGCCAGCCTGTGGCGCGACCGCGGACGCCCGGGCCAGGGCCAGGGCCCGAAGGGCGGGCCGGGTCCGCACTCCGCGGACCGGCCCAGCGCGGACGCGCCCGGCCCGCACAGTGAGCTGGTACCCGATTGAGCGCGCTGACCAGCCTGCAGGTCGACTCCCCGATCTCCTACCTGATCGCGGTCATCATCCCGGCCCTGGACGCCGTCATCCCGGTGCTGCCGAGCGAGACCGCGGTCATCGCCCTCGGCGTCGCGACCGCGGGCAGCACCGATCCCCGCATCGCTTTGCTGGTGGCCTGCGCCGCCGCGGGCGCATGGCTGGGTGACAACCTTGCTTACCTGATCGGCCGGCGCTTCGGCCCGCTGGTGGAACGGCGGTTCTTCGCCAGCGAGAAGGGGAAGCAGCGACGCGCCTGGGCCGAGCGCTCGCTGGACCGGTTCGGGATGCAGATCATCATCGTCTGCCGGTTCATCCCGGGCGGCCGCACGGCCGTGACGCTGAGCTGCGGGCTCATCCGCTACTCGCACAAGCGGTTCATGGTCGCGACCGCGATCGCGGCCGTCATCTGGGCCCTCTACGCCTTCTTCATCGGCCGCCTGGGTGGCAATGCCTTCGAGACCCGGCCGTGGGTCGGGTTCCTGGTCGCGTTCGGCATCACGATCGTGATCAGCGCGCTGGTCGAAGGCGGCCGCCGGATCTGGGGCCGCTGGTCGGCCCGCCGCCGCCGCGACGCCACCGGCAACAACGGCACCGGCAGCGCCACCGGCAACAGCGACACCCACGGCAGCACGGGCGGCTACAGCGCGGCGGATTCAGACCCGCGGGCGGACGGCACCGTCAAGAGTGCGTCACGCCGGACAGATTGAGGCCGATCACCCCGGCCAGGACCAGAGCGATCGAGGTCAGCTTCATCATCGACACGCCATCGCCCATGAAGATCATGCCCACCGCCGCCGCCCCGGCTGCTCCGATGCCGGTCCACACCGCGTAGGCGGGACCAACGGCCAGCTCGCGCAGGGCCACGGTGAGCAGCGCGAAGCTGATCAGCGCGCAGGCGGCGAACCCGACCGTGGGCCACAGCCGCGTCAGGCCGTGGCTCAGCTTCAGGCATACGGCGAAGCCGGTCTCGAACAGGCCAGCCGCGAGAACGATCAGCCACGCCATCGCGTCCATCTCCTCTCCGGCGCCAGGCCGCGGGATTTATTCGTAACGCGGCGGCGAGGAACCCTGGTGTACCCATGATGGAGCCAGGATGGAGCACAGCACGCCCCCGCCGCGACCCGGCGGTTCAGCGCGATAGGGCCGGCACGCGCCCGGCCGCGGCCCGCCTGATCACGTGCTGCCGGAACAACTCGGCGGCGGGCAGCAAGCGCCGTTGCGCCGACCAGGTCAGGCTGATCTCCCGCACCGCTCCGGGGTCGGTGATCTCGCGGTAGAGCACCGGTCCCCCGGCCACCGACTCGGGGGTGCCGGCCCGGGGCGCCGGGATGATGGCCACGCCCAGGCCGGCGGCGACGAAGCCGCGCATGGTCGACAGGTCGTCGCCTTCGAACACCGTGATCGGGCGGAACCCGGCCTGCTCGCACACCTCGTCGCTCAGCTTGCGCAGCGCGGAGTCCGGCCGCAGGCTCACGAACGGCTCCTCGGATACCTCGGCCAGGCGCACGCGTTCCTGCCCGGCGAGCCGGTGGCCGCGAGGCAGCGCCAGGCGCAACGGCTCGAGCGCGAGCGACCGCGTGTGCAAGGCCGGGTGGCGGTGGCCGCGCGTGCCGATCTCCAGGTCGGCCCGGCCGTCGTCGAGAGCGGGCGCGTGCAGTTCGTCGCGGACCTGGGTGAGGCGGAAACGCACGGCCGGGTGAGCGACCAGGAACCCGCGGACCATGTCGGGCACCAGCCAGGTGCCCAGCGACTGCTGGAAGGCCAGGGCCACGGTCCCGGTATCGGGATCCAGAAGCTGGCTGACGGCGGCGATCCCGTCGTCGAGGTGGTGCAGCACCGCGTCCACGTGCCGTTTGAAGACCGCGCCGGCCTGGGTCATCCGCAGCCGGCGGCCGGACCGGTGCAGCAGCGGCGTGCCGATCTCGTCCTCCAAGCGCGCCAGGGCCCGGGACACGCCCGACTGCGTGACCGGCTCGAGGTCGCTGACCTCGGTCACGGTCACGCCGTCCGCGACCTGCTGGAACCAGCGCAGCGCCTCGGTGTCCATAATCCATGACTGTAGCTCATGGGTTGGTCGCCGAAGAATCATTGGACGCATAGTTCATGGCTCGGCAGACTTGAAGACGTACGGACCGATCCCACGTAAAGGACAGAAACGAAAAGGACAAAAATGGAGACCACGAAATACGCGCTGCGTCCCCTGCTGGCCGAGGTCAGGAATGGGTACAAGGGCATGCGCGACATCCGTACCTCGCTCAAGGCTTCCAAGCGCGAGGCCATGCGCGCGTCCCGGGCCGAGCACAAGGCGCTCAAGCGCGACCTGGCCAGCTACAACTCGCCGCGCGACCTCAACGACCTCGATGCGATCCTCGCCCGCTACAGCGACCAGGAGACCGCGGACATCCGGCGCCTGATCGCAGGCCGCCGCTGAGCCAGCCGCTGAGCCAGCGCCACAGGCTCAGTCGAAGCCGCGGGCGCTCGGGTAGATCTGGGCCCCGTCGACGACGACGTTGGCCCCGCTGACCCAGGAAGCCCGCGGCGACAGCAGGAAGGCGACCACGTCAGCGACCTCCTCCAGGCGACCCAGGCGGCCGGACGGGAACTGGGTGCTCAAGAACGCGGCGAAGTCCTGGGGGTTGTCCTGGGCGAAGCTCTCCCAGCCGCCGCCGGGGAACAAGATGGATCCCGGGCTGACCGCGTTGACGCGGATCCCGGACGGGGCCAGTTCCTGGGCGGCGGTGGCCGCGAGCTGGATCTCGGCCGCCTTGGCCGCCGCGTAGGCGGTGCGGGGCGCGGGGCGCATCCCGGTGATCGAGGAAATGATCACGACCGAGCCGCCGCGGCCCAGGTGACCCAGGCCAAGGCGGATCAACTCCGCGGCGTGACCCGCGTTGAGCGTCAACGTCGCGGTGAACTCGTCCGGGCCGGCGCTGGTGAGGTTGCCGCTGCCGACGGTGCCGCCCGCGTTGGCGACCAGGTGGTCGAGGCCGCCGAGGGCGGCGGCGATGTCGGCGACCGCGCGGCTCAGCGCGGTCGTGTCGGTGACGTCGGCGGCCGCCGTGGCCACCGGCACGGACCGGGGCGCCAGGCGCTCCGCGGCCTGCGCCAGGCCCTCGGCGTCGCGGGCGACGAGCCCGACCGCCGCTCCCTCGGCCGCCACCGCGTCGGCGATCGCGAATCCGATGCCCCGGCTGCCCCCGGTGATCAGCACGCGGCTGCCCTGCAGGCCGAGATCCATGGCTCACTCCCGTCGCGTGGCTGGAGGCTGGGCCGGGCGCGGGCCGCGCGGCCGCCGTCTGGATAAATGATCATAACGGCTGCCGCGCGGCCCACCCCCTGACCGGCCACGCTCCAAAATCTGTCCGAGCCAAAGGCGCGCGGGTCCAGCGCCCCGGAGGCGAGCAGAAAACTAGAGCCGGGCCTCGTAGACGATGTTGAACGGCGTCTCGGCCACGCGCCGGAACCCGCTGTACCCGGCGTCGGCGGTCAGCCGCTGCATCGGCTCCTCGCCGGCCTGGGCGCCGAGCGAGTACCCGCCGTCCTGGGACAGCGCGTTCGGGACGCACAGGAACGTGGAGAACGAGTAGTAGACCCGCCCGACCGGGTTGAGGTTGTCGGCCACCGTGGGGCCGGCCGCCGGCTCCACCACCATCCAGGTGCCGCCGGGCGCGAGCATGTCCCTGACGTGCCGCGCGGCGCCCAGCGGGTCGCCCATGTCGTGCAGGCAGTCAAAGCTCGTCACCAGGTCGTACGGGCCGCCGGAGAAGTCCTGCGCCGACGCCACCTCGAACGTGACCCGGTCGCCCAGGCCCGCGTCGGCCAGCCGCTTGCGGGCCTGCGCGATCGAGCCCTCGTGGTAGTCCGAGCCGGTGAACGTCGAGTTCGGGTACGCGCGGGCCATCAACTCGGTGGAAGCGCCTAGGCCGCAGCCGATGTCGGCGACCCGGGCCCCGGCGCGGAGCTTAGCCTCGGCTCCGTCGAGGGCGGGCAGCCAGCCGGACACCAGATTGGCCGCGTACCCGGGCCGGAAGAACCGCTCGCACCCGGTGAACACCTCGTCGTCGTGCTCGTGCCAGCCGATCCCGGTGCCGGTCCGGAATGCCTGGGTGACCTGCGGCTCGGCGCGCAGCGTGCCCAGCGCGAGCTGAAACGCGCCGGGGGCGTACACCGCCCCGTCCGGGTCGGTCAGCGCGAAGGCCTGCTCGGGCGTCAGCGAGTAGGTGCCGTCCTGCGGGTCGTACTCCACATAGCCGCCAGCCGCCTGGCCGCGCAGCCACTCGTCGACATAGCGCGTCGCGGTGCCGGTCTGCTGGGCCAGTTCGTCCGGCCGCATCGGCCGCTCCGCCAGCGCGCGGTACAGGCCCAGGCGGTCACCCACGACCACATTGCCCGCGGCCATCGTCGCGCCGAGGTCCCCGACGAACTTGTGCAGAAAATCCATGAGCTTGTCCTGGTCGACCGTCATCTCGCTGCCTCCTTTGGTCAAGGGCGTATCCCCTGACCTAGAGGTAAGCCGCAGAAGGACCGGCTCCGAATCGGCAGGCGCTACCGAAACCGGCGCGGTCGGCTACCGATCCCGGGCCTCCAGCACACCTAGCCCGGCCGCGCGGGCGACGGCCTCCCGGCGGTCGCGCACGCCCAGCTTGGCCAGCAGCGCGGCCACATGGCTGTCCACCGTGCGCGCGGAGACCACCAGTTCGGCGGCGATCTGCGCGTTCGTGTAGCCGCGGCTCAGCAGGCGCAGCACGTCGACCTGCCGCGCGGTCAGGCCGGCCGGGTTGGCCCTGGTCTCGTCCACCGGCCCGCGCGGGATGCGGGTCACGCCCAGGTCGCGCAGGCGGGCCCGGACATGCGCGGCGAGCGGGCGGGCGCCTAGCTCGTCCAGGATGGCCAGCGCGGCCAGCAGGGGCTCCGGGTCAGGGCTCTCGGCCAGCGCCGCGGCCTGCTCGTACGGGCATCCGGCCGCCTCCCAGGCCGCCGCGGCCTCCCGCCACCGCCCGGCCGCCTGGATCGCGTAGGTATGGTCGCCGCCGACCGTCACGGGCTGGCCGGCGCGGGCCAGCCAGTAGCCAAGCTCGGCCTGGTGCACCGGGGCGCTGAGCCGCTCGGCCTCCGCGTACACCGGCGCGACCAGGTCACGGGCGGTCGCGAGGTCACCTCGCAGCCACGCCTCCTCGGCGCGCGCGGCCGCGACCGGGCCGGTCCGCTGCAGCTCATCGGCGTTCACCGCCATCTGCCAGGCCGATTCCAGCAGGCCGGCCGCACCGGGCTCGCCGCGCCGGGCCGCGATCCGGCCGAGCAGCATCAGTGCGGTGCATCGCGTGTTCGGGTGCGCGTCCAGGACCAGTTCGGCCCAGCGGACGGCCTCGTCCCAGCGCCCGCGCGCGAACTCCAGCCAGGCCCGCTCGCCCCGCATGTAGTCGAGGAAGCCGATGAATTCAGCCTCCTCGGCCAGCTTCATGCCCGCGGTCAGGTAGCGCTCGGCCTCATCGAGCCGGAAGTCGGCGACCAGGTGCCAGGTGATGTTGACGTAAGCCCGGCAGGCATCCTCGGTGTCGCCCGCGTCCAGGGCTATGCGCAGAGCCTCGTCGATGGTGGCCTGGCCCGCTGGGTCCCCAAGCATCCATTGCGCCGTGCCGATGTTGGTCAGGGCGTGCGAGATGGTCGCCGGGTCGTTCGCCTCGCGGGCCAGGGCGACGGCGCGCTCCCCGTAACGGATGCTCTCGGGGCCGCGGGTGGCCAGCATGAACAGCTGGGCCTGGTTGCTCAACGCGAGCGCGAGCAGCGCCGGGTCGCCGGTCGGCTCCAGCACGTCGATGGCGTCCTGGCCGGCCTGCTCGGCGCCGGGCCGGTCCCCGGCCATCCAGCACATCCGCGACAGCCAGCGAAAGTCGGCCCCGAGCCGGCCCCGGTCGCCGGCAGTGCCCTCCCCGGGGGGATTACCCCCCCGGACCCCCCCGCGCGACGGGGTGAGCAGTTCGATCGCGCCGCGCATGGCCGCCGTCGCCTTGGCGGCGGCGCCGATCGTGTAGCTCTCGACCGCGTACTGCTCGAGCAGGGCGGCGCGCTCACCGGGCTCGAACCGGCTGGCCTGCTCCAGCACCAGGCCGAAGTGGGCGACGGCCTGCTTGTGCGCACCGGCCCGGGCCGCGTCCCTGGCCGCGGCGGGCCCGTAGGCGGCGATGGCATCGGTGTCGCCGGCCTGCGCCGCGTGGTGGATGATCTGCGAGAGGTCCGACCCGTCGCGCCGGGTCAGCACGTCGGCCACCCGCTGGTTGAGCGCGATCAGCCGGGCCGCGGGCACCGCGCCCTCGATCGCCCGCCGGGTGAGCTCGTGCCGGAACGAGATCCGGCGGGCCGACACGGTGAGCAGCCCGTGCTGCTCGGCGGCCGCGAGCGCCGCCACGGCATCCTCGGCGCTGCCCGGGACCAGCGCGTCGACCAGCCAGCGATCGAGCGCGGCCGGGACCACGGCCAGTTGCTCCAGGACGTCCTGCGTCCCCGGATCGAGGTTCCGCACCCGGGCCAGCACGGCGTCCGCGACCGAAGGCGGCACCTGGCGGCCGGTGGCCGAGGCGAGCAGTTCCTGGACGAAGAACGGGTTGCCCGAGGTCAGCGCGTAAAGGTCCGTGGCGCTGACCGGGCTGTCGGCGCTGAGCGCGCGCACCGCCTCGGCCGACAGCCGGCGCAGCGGCAGGCGGCGGACCTGGTCGCTGCGAGACGCCTGGCCCAGCAGGCCGTGCAGGGCGTGCTCCCGGCCCAGTTCGTCGTCGCGGTAGGTCATCACGAGCACGGCGGGCAGCCCGGCCACGCGGCGGATGAGGTAACGCAGCGCGTCCAGGGTGGCGTCGTCCGCCCAGTGGACGTCCTCCACCACCAGGACCGCCGGGTGCTCGGGCCAGCTCAGCTCGGCCCGCAGCGCGGTGAGCAGCCGGTCCCGGTCGCCGCCCTCGGTCACCGCCCGGCTGAGCTCGGTGCCCACGCTCCCCACGAGGTCACGGAACGGGCCGAGCGTCCGCGGGGTGGCCAGGTCGTCGCAGTACCCCACCAGCATCCGGCCCTCGGCGGGAAGCCGCGCGCGCAGCGCATCCACCAGGCTGGACTTGCCGATCCCCGCCTCGCCGAAGACCAGCACCACCGACCCGTTGCCGTCGGCCGCCGCCCGCACCGACTCGGCGAGCACCGACAACTCGGCCTCTCGCTCCAGCATGCCCCCCACACCGGCGATTCTAGGCTCGCCAGCTCAGCGGAGCCCGGACGATCATGATCGGATTAAAGTGGACGATTCTCAGTCGCATTCACTGAGAATCGCCCACGCTAACCTGCGGCCGACGTGAGGGCGGCCAGGGCCGGTTTCGAGGTGCCGTCGGCGCGGACCAGGCCGAACGGGCCGGCGGTGCCGCCCGCGTCGGACCAGCAGTACACGAACACGGCCTGGGCGTAGAGCCAGGGCGTGGTCCCGACGTTGCCGTTCCCGGCGGGCACACCCGACTCGATGGACGTGAACACCTGCGTGATGATCTGCGCCGCCGCGGCCTCGCTCACCGCGCCGTCCTGCTCGACGCCGGGCGGGTAGAGGTACACGATCGTGTGCACGCCCGCCGGGACCGCGGTGCCGAAGGCCTGGCCGAGGCTGGCCTGGATGACGCTGCCCGCCGGGTAGTCCGCGGCCGGGATGACGCCGACGATCGCGATCGTCGTGCCGGCGCTGGCCGACGTGGTGACCGCCGCCGCCGTCGTGGACTTCGCGACCATGGTCGCGCCGGAGGCGTTCGACGGCGCCACGGCGACCTTCACGAGCGTGCCCGCCGGGATCGTCAGCGGGGTCGCGGTCGGGCCGACCGCCAGCGACGTGACCGCGGTGTTCGCGGTCAGCGGGCTCGTCAGGACCAGGCCGGTCGGCGGCAGCACGGTCCAGCCGCTGCCCGCGGTGGCCGTCGAAACAAATGTTCCGACGGGCACCCCGGCCGCGGTGAACCAGCAGTGCACGTCGTCGGCGTTGGCGTTCGGGGAGGTGACGGTCAGCGACGTCGCGCTGGCGGCCGCGGCGGGCCAGGAGGCGCTGGCAATGCCCGTGGCCGCGCCGACCTCGGTGATCCACATCGGCTTCACGCCCTCGCCATTGGCGACCATGATGTCTCGCGAAACGACCAAGACGCACGGCGGTTCGGCTACGAATAATGGACATGATCGAGCTCGTCGTCGTGGGCATCGTGGCCGGGTTCCTGGCCGGAATCTCGCCCTGCATCCTGCCGGTCCTGCCGGTCGTGCTGTTCGCCGGGGCGGCCCCGGGTACCGTCGCGCGAACGACGCCGCAGGCGAACGCGCCCGCGCGGGTACTGGCCGGGACGGCGCCGCCACCAGACGCACCGCCACCAGACGCACCGGCGCCGGACGCACCGGCGCCGCGCTCCCTGGCCCGGCCGCTGACCGTGATCGCGGGCCTGGTGCTGAGCTTCAGCCTGCTCGTCCTGATCGGGTCCGAAGTGCTGTCGCTGCTGCACCTGCCGCAGGACTCGCTGCGCGACGCGGGCATCGCGGTGCTGATCGTGGTCGGTCTCGGATACCTCGTCCCGCCCCTGGGCGCGCTGCTCGAGCGCCCGTTCGCCCGCGTGAGCGGACGCCGGCCCAGCGACCACGCGGGCGGGTTCGTGCTGGGCCTGGCCCTGGGCGTGCTGTACGTCCCGTGCGCCGGGCCGATCCTGGCCGCCATCACCGTGGTGGGCGCGACCCACCGGGTGGGCCTGACCGCGGTCATCCTCACCGCCGCGTTCGCCGTGGGCACCGCGGTGCCGCTGCTCGCGGTCGCCGTCGCGGGCGGGCAGCTTTCCGGGCGGGTCGCCGCGCTGCGCCGGCGCGCCCCGCGGATCCGCCGGGCGGGCGGGGTCGTGCTCGTCGCCATCGCCGTGGCCATCGCGTTCAACGCCTTCGCGGGGCTGCAGCGCGACGTACCCGGTTACTCCACCGCCCTGCAGGGCTCGGGCAAGATCCGCAACCAGCTCAACGCGCTCACCGGCGAGCCGCACACCACGCTGAGCAAGTGCAACTCGACCGCGACCACGCTGGTGAACTGCGGCCCGGCCCCGAACTTCAAGGGGATCACGCAGTGGCTGAACACCGCGGGCGGCAAGCCGCTGACGATTGCCTCGCTGCGGGGCAAGGTCGTGCTGGTCGACTTCTGGACGTACTCCTGCATCAACTGCCAGCGCACGCTGCCGCACGTCGAGACGTGGTATTCCACGTACGCCAAGGACGGGTTCGTCGTGGTCGGGGTGCACACGCCGGAGTTCGCGTTCGAGCACGTGGTCTCGAACGTGCGGGATCAGTCCGCGGCGCTCGGCGTGCGCTACCCGGTCGCGATCGACGACAGCTACGCGACCTGGAACGCCTACTCCAACCAGTACTGGCCCGCCGACTACCTGATCGACGCGAAGGGCAACGTCCGCCACGTCCACTTCGGCGAGGGCGACTACGCGACCACCGAGAGCCTGATCCGCCAGTTGCTCACCACGGCTCACCCCGGCCTGTCGCTGCCGCGCGCGACCGACATCCCGGACCTGACCCCGGGCGGCGAGATGAGCCCGGAGACCTACGTCGGCTACCAGCGGCTCCAATACCTGGTACCGAGCAACCAGGGCGCGCCGGGCGCGGCCGCCGCGTACCACTTCCCGGCCACGCTGCCGCTGGGTGGCATGGGACTGTCGGGGACCTGGACCGACAATGCCCAGGAAGCGACCGCGGGCAGCAACGCCCAGCTCGAACTGGGTTTCCTGGCTCAGGACGTCTACCTGGTGCTCGGCGGGCACGGGACGCTGGACGTCTCGGTCAACGGCCGCCAGGTGAAGACCATCGACGTCAGCGGGGTGCCGCGCCTGTACACCCTGTACCAGGCGGGCTCGCAGGCCAGCGGCAAGCTGCTGCTGCGCGCTTCGCCCGGCGTCCAGGCCTTCGACTTCACCTTCGGCTGACAGCCTGTGGACGGGGGCGGCGCGGCCCTTAGCCTGACCGCGGCCGACGGCTGGGCTGGGGCCCGCCTCGTTTTAAGCCCGTTGCCTTGCCTCCTGCCGTCACCCTTGTGACACGCGAGTCACGGAAGCGCCGCGAGAGATCCCCGTTGCGCCCGGCCAGATGGGCTTTTCCAGATCTGGGTGATTCGCGTGCGATATGCGCGCGCCGTCAACCCAGTTGCTGGGTGCTGGCGCCGTGAGGTTCCCTCGAAACGGGCTGCTGGTCTGGTGCGGGTGGTCACGGGCCGGCGTTGTGTGGCGGTGGGTGTGCTGCCCGTGCGCCGGCCGGGCCCGTGACCGGTTCCAGGGTGGCGGAGACGGGCGCGGTGTGTCCAGCGCGGTTGATGGTGGCGCCGGCGGGGGGTTGCCGGGGGATGATCGTGTTGTGCTGCCTGTGACGCCGTTTGATCTTGGTGCCTTGTGCCCGGAACCCAGTTTGGCGCTGGGGGCGTCCGTGCGGGCTGGGTACTGTCGCTTCGCGCACGCCGGTCAGATTCGGTTTTTCCCGCGCCGCTCCCCGGGCAGCTTCGGCTGGTTGTCGATCAGGAAAGGTGAGGCGGGATGGCCGCTGAGACAGGCAAGGGCAAGGACAGCCGTGGCCGTGCGGCTGCGGCTGCGGCCGGGGCGGAGGTGGCCGGGGAGCGGGTCGAGGTGGTGACGTATGCGGCCGCGATCGATGTCGCGAAGGCGTCGGGGATGGTGTGCACCCGGGTGCCGGGCAGCCGCCCGGGCCGTAAGCGGCAGGCGGTGTGGCAGGCAGACGCCGGGTACGCGCCGGTGGTCGCGCTGATGGATCACCTGCGGTGTGAGGGCATCGAGCGGCTGGTGCTGGAGAGCACCTCTGATTACTGGCGGATCTGGTATTACCTCGCCGGGG
>DATAVV010000463.1:0-2180 GCA_036267555.1 Streptosporangiaceae bacterium
AAGGCGACGGACTCGGCCACCATGGCCAGGTTCTCCTCGCGGGTGGTCCGCAGCGCCTCGTCCACGTGCAGCGTCCAGGCCTTGCCGACCAGGGTCACGATCGGCGTCTCCGCGGCCAGCAGCGCGGCCAGGTTGGCGTCATCCTCGACCGCGCGCCGCGGCGGCCGGGTCGCGCCGAACGCGGCGAGCTGGGCGTTGCGCAGCTCCAGGGACTTGGCCCGCTCGAAGAACTCGGCGTCCTTGGGGTTGGAGCCCGGCCAGCCGCCCTCGATCACGTCCACGCCGAGGCCGTCCAGCACGGTCGCCACCCGCAGCTTGTCGGTGACCGTCAGGTCCAGCCCGACCTGCTGCGAGCCGTCCCGCAGCGTGGTGTCGTAGATCTCGACCTTGGCCGGCGGGGTCGGTACAAGCGCTGGGTCCGACATCAGGCTGCCCCGTCCAGGGCGGCCTGCAGGGCCTTGTCCCACTCCCCCGTGGACGACGGCGCGCCCGCGGCCAGCACCGCCGAGACCGCGTCGTCCAGGTCGGCGGCGCCCTCGGGCTGCCCGAGGTGGGCCAGCATCAGCCCGGCCGACAGCACCGCGCCGGCCGGGTTGGCCTTCCCGGTGCCGGCGATGTCGGGTGCCGACCCGTGCACCGGCTCGAACACCGACGGCCCCGTGCTCTCGGGGTTCAGGTTCCCGCTCGGCGCCAGGCCGAGGCCGCCGGTGAGCGCCGCGCCCAGGTCGGACAGGATGTCGCCGAACAGGTTGTCGGTCACGATGACGTCGAACCGGGCCGGGTCGGCCACCAGGTACAGGCAGGCCGCGTCGACGTGCGCGTAGCTCAGCTCCACGCCGGCGTCGGCCGCGACGTCCGCGGCCACCCGCTGCCAGAGCGAGCCGGCGTGGGTGAGCACGTTCGTCTTGTGGACCAGGGTCAGCCGCCCGGTGCGGCCGACGGCCAGCCCGGCGGCGTAGCGGACGCAGCGGCGGACGCCCGCCCAGGTGTTGAGCGACTCCTCGGTGGCCGTCTCGAACTCGGTGCCGCGGTGCACGGTGCCGCCGGCCCCCGCGTACAGGCCCTCGGTGTTCTCCCGGACGATCACGAAGTCGAGGCCGCCGGCCGGGGCCACCGCGTTGGCCACCCCCGGCCGCAGCTTGGACGGCCGCAGGTTGATGTACAGGTCCAGCTCGGCCCGCAGCCGCAGCAGCAGGCCCCGCTCGAGCACGCCCGGCGGCACGTCCGGGCTGCCGACCGCGCCGAGCAGGACGGCGTCGGTCTTCCGCAGGTCGCTCAGCGCGCCGTCGGGCAGCACCTCGCCGGTGGCCAGGTAGTGCTTGGCGCCGAGCTCGTAAGGCTTCCAGGTCACGCTGAAGCCGCGCCGGGCGGCGACGGCGTCGACGCAGTTGCGGGCCACCTCGGTGACCTCCGGGCCGACGCCGTCGCCCGGTACGTGGGCGATGGTGTAGCTGGCTACGTGATCGGCGCTCATGACGCGTCCATTTCCTTGGCCGCGGACCCCAGCCAGCTCATCATGTCCCGCAGGGGCTTGCCGACCTGCTCGATCTGCTGGCCCGCCAGCGCGCCGCGCAGGCGGGTGTACTCAGGCCGGCCGTTCTCGTCCTCGGCCACCCACTCGCGGGCGAACTCGCCCGACTGGATGTCGGCCAGGACCTTGGCCATGGCCTGCCGGGTGGCGTCGCCGACCACCCGCGGCCCGCGGCTCAGCCCGCCGTACTCGGCGGTGTCGCTGACCGAGTAGTACATCCAGCCCTCGCCGCCCTCGTACATCAGGTCGACGATCAGCTTGAGCTCGTGCAGGCACTCGAAGTAGGCCACCTCGGGCTGGTAGCCCGCCCCGACCAGCGTCTCGAAAGCCGAGTTGACCAGCGAGACAACCCCGCCGCACAGCACGGCCTGCTCGCCGAACAGGTCGGTCTCGGTCTCCTCCTGGAACGTGGTCTCCAGCGCCCCGGCCTTGGTCCCGCCGATGGCCGCCGCGTAGGACCGGGCCAGGTCCCACGCCTTGCCGGTAGCGTCCTGCGCGACCGCGACCAGTACCGGGGTGCCCTGCCCGGCCTCGTACTGGCGGCGCACGATGTGGCCCGGCGCCTTGGGCGCCACCATCGCGACGTCGACGTGGTCGGGCGCGGTGATGTAGCCGTAGTGGATGTTGAACCCGTGCGCGAACAGCAGCG
>DATAVV010000464.1:0-16207 GCA_036267555.1 Streptosporangiaceae bacterium
GATGGCCGGGATGATCCCCTCGGCCCGGCACAGCACCGAGAACGCGTCCATGGCCTGCGCGTCGGTGATCGCCCGGTAGCTGGCCCGGCCGGTGTCGTGCAGCCAGGAGTGCTCGGGCCCGACCCCCGGGTAGTCCAGGCCCGCGGACACCGAATGCGTCGGCAGGGTTTGTCCCTCGCCGTCCTGCAGCAGGTAGGTGCGCATGCCGTGGATCACCCCGGCCGAGCCGCCGGCCAGCGTGGCGGCGTGACGGCCGCTGGTCAGGCCGTCGCCGCCGGCTTCGCACCCGATCAGCCGCACGCCCTCGTCGGGGATGAAGGCGTGGAACACGCCGATCGCGTTGGACCCGCCGCCGACGCAGGCGATCACCGCGTCGGGCAGGCGTCCGGTGGCGGCCAGCACCTGGGCCCGGGCTTCGACGCCGATGACCCGCTGGAAGTCCCGGACCATGACCGGGAACGGGTGCGGGCCCATCACCGAGCCGATGCAGTAGTGCGTGGTGTCGACCGTGCTCACCCAGTCCCGGAACGCCTCGTTGATGGCGTCCTTGAGGGTCCGGCTGCCGGTACGCACCGCGATCACCTCGGCACCGAGCATCCGCATGCGGGCCACGTTCAGGGCCTGCCGCTGGGTGTCCTCCTCGCCCATGTAGATCACGCAGTCCAGGCCGAGCAGCGCGCACGCGGTCGCGGTGGCCACGCCGTGCTGGCCCGCGCCCGTCTCGGCGATCACCCGGGTCTTGCCCATGCGCCGGGTGAGCAGGGCCTGGCCGAGGACGTTGTTGATCTTGTGCGAGCCGGTGTGCGCCAGGTCTTCGCGCTTGAGGAACACCCGCGCGCCCCCGGCTTTGGCGGCGAATCGCGGTACCTCGGTCAGCAGGGTCGGCCGTCCCGCGTAGTCCCGCAGCAACGCGGCCAGATCGGCCTGGAACCCGGGATCGGCCTGGGCCGAGTAGTACGCGGCGGTCAGGTCTTCCAGGGCCGACATCAGCGCCTCGGGAGCCAGCCTCCCGCCGAACGGCCCGAAATGCCCGGTCGTGTCGGGGAGCGTGCCCGTGCTCATCCGCGGTCACCGCGCAAGGCCGGGTGCGAGCCCGCTGTCACCAGGTCGGCCACGGCGGTACGCGGGTCCTTGCCGGTCACCAGGCTCTCCCCGACCAGCACGGCGTCTGCGCCGGCGGCGGCGTAGGCGAGCAGGTCATGCGGCCCGCGCACCCCCGATTCGGCGATCTTGATCACTCCCTCTGGCACCTGCGGGGCGAGCCGCGCGAACACGGTGCGGTCGACCTCGAGCGTGGCCAGGTTGCGCGCGTTGATGCCGAGCACCTTGGCCCCGGCCTCGATCGCGCGCTCGAGTTCCTCCTCGGTGTGCACCTCGACCAGCGGGATCAGGTCGATCGAGGCCGCGCGCTCCACCAGCGAGACCAGCGCGTTCTGCTCCAGGGCCGCGACGATGAGCAGCACCAGGTCCGCCCCGTGGGCCCGCGCCTCCCACAACTGGTAGGAGCTGACCACGAAGTCCTTGCGCAGCAGTGGCACCCGCACGGCCTCGCGCACCGCGACCAGGTCCTCCAGGCTGCCACCGAACCGTCGGGGCTCGGTCAGGACGCTGATCACCCGCGCGCCGCCCGCCTCGTAGTCCATGGCCAGCGCGGCCGGGTCGGCGATCGCGGCCATCGCGCCCTTGGACGGGCTCGCGCGCTTGACCTCGGCGATGACCGCGACGTCGGGTCCCTTCAGCGCGGTGAGAGCATTGCGCGGCGCGGGGGCCCGTGCCGCCTGCTCCTTCAGGCTGTCCAGCGGGATCTCCCGCTGCCGTGCCTCCAGGTCGGTACGCACTCCCTCGAGGATCTCGTCGAGCACGCTCACGCGGTTCTACTGCCCCCTCGGGTGGGATGTCTTGCGCCCACGATGGTAGCGAGACTGCCAGCCGCGCACGGCATGGCCCCTACTCCGGGACCCGGAAACGCACGTGCGCGGGGACATCACGCGAGGTCGCGGCGGGCAACGCCGCCCGCGTCTCATCCGGCGTCCGCGCCTGCCTCGCCCAGCGCGGGCCGCGCTTCGCCCGGGCTCTCGGCCCGGGCCGGGACGCGGCTGAACGCGCGGGCCACCGCGGGATCCAGCAGCACCCCGAGCGTGACCATCGCGAACAGCGTGCCCCCGAGGTAACGCGCGGAGAAGGACCTGATCGGCCCGAACATGATGAACGCGCTCTCGAAGCCGATCGCGAACACCCAGGCCGCGTGGGTGCCCGACCGGGTCATGGCGGCCCGTCCCAGCAACGCCGCCACCAGCATGGAGGTGATGATGATCGGCGGCACGTGCCGCCGGCCCGCCGCCGACCGCCGCACCGTGTCGGCCGCCCGGGTGACTCGAGGCCCTGCGCTCACCCTCCACCTCCCCTAACCTGCGGTTATGCGGGGATTATCACACGGAACCCCACTCGCGAGCTAGATCACGATCTAGCTGGCACCGTCCCCCGTGGGGTCTTCGCCGCGGCTTAGCGACTCCCAGATCGACGCCGAATCGGCGCGCTGACGGCCCGGTTGCGCGGCGACCACCGCCGGCGGCGGGCCCTCGGCGGTGCTCCCCTCGAGCGGACGGCCCCCTCTGGCCCCCCCGACGGCCGGGGACCCCGCGGGCGCGTCGTACCGGCTGGCCATCTCCGGCAGGTGCCCGGCCCGCCAGGTCACCGCCGCCCCGGCCGCGATCACGGCGAGCGCGCCCACCAGGGCGACCCCGCGCCAGGGGAAGCTCGCGAACACCACATGGGAGGGGAACCCGGACAGCGGTGCGCCAGCGGTCCCGGCGGTACCCGAGGTCGTGCTGCCGGCCTGCGACCCGCCCGTCCCGCCGGATCCGCCCTGGGCGGCGGCGCTGGCCGACGCGGCCAGCACGTCGGCGGCGGAGATCCCCGCGCTGACCGACGCGGCGATGCCCGCGCCGAGCGCGGCCAGGATCACCCCGGCGATACGCCGCAGGGTCCGCCGGGTGGCCAGGATCGCCGCCAGGCCCGCCAGGGCGGCCAGGGCCAGGGCGCCCGCGGCGGGCACCAGTGCCTGGCCGGTCACGGTCGTCACGCTGTCGGGCAGCGGGCTGGGCGCGTGCGTCCGCACCTGGGCCCAGCCCTGCCGCAACGCGAGCAGCGCCAGGCCCGCGCCCGCCGCGCCGAGCACCAGCAGCAGCACCAGTTCCCGGCGCGCCGCGGCGCGACCGATTCGCTCGGTGCTCCCCGCGCTCATCTCCGGCTCCTCCTGCGGATAGACGGCATCGGACCGACGTCCAGACGTCTCCGCCAGCATAGGCCCGCCCCAGATACATGTCCCCGAGCATGTACATGCGAACTGACATGTACATGCGGGGTGACATGTACATGCGGGGTGGGCTGGGACGCGGCGGGGCGGGGTTGTGCGTTTGGGTGTATGTGCGGCGCGATGGTGTGCGATGCGGGCATTCCCAGGGGGGAACGGGTGCCCTACGATCACACGATGAGGTACGCCCGGGACGAGCGCCTTGCCCTTTGCACCCTGCTAGATGAAACTGGCCCGAATGAGCCGACCCTGTGCGAGGGGTGGACCACCCTCGATCTCGCCGGGCACCTGGTGCTGCGGGAGCGCCGCCCCGACGCCGGGGTGGGGATGCTCGGCGGGCCGCTGGCCGCGTACACCCGGGGCGTGCAGCGAAAGCTCCAGGAACGGCTGGGCTACCAGGAACTGGTGCGGATGATCCGCAGCGGGCCGCCGCGCTTCTCGCTGTTCGGGCTGCCGGGCGTGGACGAGCGGGCCAATCTGGCGGAGTACTTCGTGCACCACGAGGACGTGCGCCGGGCCCAGCCGGACTGGCAGCCGCGCAAGCTCGACCAGGGGCTTTCCGAGGTGCTCTGGCAGCGCCTGTCCATGGCCAAGTTCATTTTGCGAAAGGCACCGGTCGGCGTGGAGCTGGTCCGCGACGACGAGCCCGGGCTCGAGCCGCGGGACGGGGCGAAGATCCGCATTACGGCCAAGGCGCGCACCCCGGTCGTGACGGTCACCGGCACGCCCGCCGAACTGACCATGTGGGCGTACGGCCGCAAGGACGCCGCCCTGGTCCGGTTCGACGGCAGCGAGGCGGACGTCGCGGCCCTGGCCGGCGCGCGCTGGGGCATCTGACCGGGACCGGGGCAGGCGACAGAGCAGGCGACGGGCAGGGAGTGTACGCGCCGCGCTAGCGCTTGCCCAGCACAGCTGTGTTACATGTCACCGCACTGGCCATTAATGCGGGATGAATGGCGCACGACTGAAGGATGGTACAGAAATTCCGCTTCCGGCCAGCTACCGTTCATTATCCGGACGGCAACTAGCCAATCAACAGATACCTCCGCTTTACTTTCTCCCGTAACGATGCTCGCGTCCTGACCCAACGTGGTCATGCAGGTCTGAGGGGGAAAGGTGCGAAGGAAGAAGACATACGCCGCCGTCGCGGCGGCTATCGGCGCCGTCCTGCTGGCCGCCGGATGCGGCAGCAGCTCGTCGAGCGGCAGCGGCAGCGTGAACGCCGCCACCGCGTCGTCGCTGACGGCTTTCGGCGGCATGAACAGCTTGGTCAAGGCGGCCAAGGCCGAAGGTCACCTCAACGTGATCACGCTGCCGAGCAACTGGGCCAATTACGGCGCCATCATGAAGGACTTCACCGCCAAGTACGGCATCAAGATCACCGATGCCAACCCCGAGGGCTCCAGCCAGGACGAGATCAACGCGATGCAGCAGCTCAAGGGCCAGAGCCGCGCGCCTGACGTCCTGGACATGGGCACCGCGTTCGCGATCAAGGCCGATCAGGAGGGCCTGCTCGCCCCGTACAAGGTGTCGTCCTGGAGCAACATCCCGTCCAGTTCCAAGGCATCCGACGCGACCTGGTACGCCGACTACGGCGGCTACGTCGCGATCGGCTACAACCCGGCCAAGGTGAAGGTCGCGCCGACGTCGTTCAAGAGCCTGCTGAACCCGGCCTACAAGAATCAGATCGCGATCAACAACAACCCGACCGAGGCCAGCGCCGCGTTCTCCGCGGTGTGGGCGGCCGCCCTGGCCAGCGGCGGCTCGTTCGGCAACATCGAGCCTGGCATTCAGTACTTCGCCAAGCTGCACAAGATGGGCAACTTCGTGCCGGTGGTGGGCGGGCCCACGACCGTGCAGAATGGCAGCACGCCCATTCTCATCTGGTGGGACTACCTGCTCGCCTCCGAGGTGAAGCCGGTCGTGCCCGGCTTCAAGATCGTGATCCCGAGCGACGGCCACTTCGCCGCCTACTACGACCAGGCGATCAGCAAGACCGCGCCGGACCCGGCCGCGGCCCGGCTGTGGGAGGAGTACCTCTACTCCACCATCGGCCAGAACCTCTGGCTGCAGGGCTCCGCCCGCCCGATCGAACTGCCCACACTGGTCAGCGACGGCACGGTCAACAAGACCGCGCTTGGCGAACTGCCCCCGGCGCCCTCGGGCACCCTGGTCTTCCCCTCGCAGTCGCAGACGACCGCGGCGGAGAACCTGGTCGCCCAGCAGTGGGCGGGCAGCGTGCTCGGCTAGCCGATGGCGAGTAACACCGCGGTGAGCGCGCCCTCCGGAACCCAGCCGGGTTCCGGAGGGCGGGCCGCCGCCCGCGCCGTCTCGGTCCTGCGCTCGGGCCGCCGGCTGCTCGGCATCGCGCCGTTCACGGTGTACGTGGTGGCCGGGCTGTTCCTGCCGACGGTGGCGGTCGCCGTGGGCGCGTTCCAGAACTCCGACAACGGCAACTTCACGCTGAGCAACGTCCGCACCGCCACCCACGGCATCTACCTCGAGGGCTTCCGGCAGAGCGTCGAACTGTCGCTGCTCGCCGCGATCATCCCCGGCATCCTGGGGCTGCTCATCGCCTACGCGATCTACACCGCGCGGCACGCCTCGGTGCTGCGCCGGGTCGCCATCACCGCCTCGGGCGTGTTCGCCAACTTCGGCGGCGTCCCGCTGGCGTTCCTGTTCATCGCGTCGCTGGGCACCACCGGGATCGTCACCGGCTGGCTGAAGGACCTGGGCTTCGACATCTACGCCGGGCATTTCTCGCTGTTCACGTTCACCGGCGTGCTGCTGGCCTACATGTACTTCCAGATCCCGCTGATGGTGCTGGTCATCCTGCCCGCGCTGGAGGGGCTGCGGCCCGCCTGGCGCGAGGCGGCGCACAACATGGGCGCGGGCACCTGGCAGTACTGGCGCTACGTGGGCGGCCCGGTGCTGGCCCCGGCGTTCCTCGGCTGCCTGCTGCTGCTGTTCGGCAGTTCCTTTGCCGCCTACGCCACGGCCGACGCCATGACCGCGGGCGCGCTGGCGCTCACCCCGATCCAGATCGGGCAGTTCCTCAACGGCAACGTCATCGCCGGCCAGCAGAACGTCGGCAAGGCCCTCGGGCTCGGCATGGTGATCATCATCGCGGCGGTCATGATCGTGTATGTGCTGCTGCAGCGGAGGGCGGCGCGATGGCTGCAGTGATCGACACCGGGCAGGCCGGGCGCGCGACGGCGCCGCCCGGGCCGGCCGGCAGGCCGCGACGGCGGCCCCCGGTGTGGCGCTGGGTCATCCTGGTGCTCGCGGGCATCTACTTCCTGATCCCGCTCTACGCGGCGCTGCGGTTCGCGGGCTTCAAGGCGTTCCCGGACGTGCTGCACCAGGCCGGCTTCACCGGTGCGCTCACGCTGTCACTGCGGCTGGCCCTGATCACCACGGTGCTCACGCTGGTCCTGATGGTGCCCACGGTGATCTACGTCCACCTGCGGCTGCCCCGGCTGCGCCGGCTGCTCGAGGCGATCACGATCCTGCCGATCGTGATCCCGCCGATCGTGCTGATCGTGGGCGTGCTGCAGGTCGCGCCGGGGACCCTCAAGTCCTCGCCCAACCTGCTCGGCCTGGAGTACGTGGTCCTGGCCATGCCGTTCGCGTACCGGTCCATCGACGCGGGGCTGCGGGCGCTGGACCTCAAGACGCTGGTCGAGGCGTCGAACTCGCTCGGCGCGGGCTGGCTCGCGACGCTGTGGCGGGTCGTGCTGCCCAACCTGGGCACCGCGATGCTGTCCGCGACCGTCCTCACCGTCGCGCTGGTACTCGGCGAGTTCACCATGGCCAGCCTGGACCTGTACCAGACGTTCCCGGTCTGGATCGTGAATTTCGAGCAGAGCAGCGGCCCGGTCTCGGTCGCCGCGTCCCTGCTCGCGCTGTTCGTGACCTGGATCTTCCTGATGGTTATTGCGACACTGGGCGGCAGGCGCGCCGGCAGCCAGGCCTCGATGTTTTCTGCCGTCCGGCGCGACACGAGGGCGGGCGGCCGTGGGCCGCTGGCCAGGTAGGCGGGGACCATGACGTCAGACATCACCGCGGGCACCGCCGGAGGCGACGGCGTGGCCGCCCGGATCGCCGCCGACTCCGGCGCGCCGGTGGCCATGCAGGACCTGAGCCGCTCGTTCGGCACGGTCCGCGCGCTCGACGGGCTGTCGCTGAACATCGCGCCCGGGGAGTTCCTGGCCCTGCTCGGCCCGTCGGGCTGCGGCAAGACCACCGCGCTGCGCATCGTGGCCGGGTTCGAGGCCGCGGACGCCGGCTCCGTCACCGTGGACGGCAAGGACGTGTCCGGGGTCCCGGCGGCCAAGCGGGACATGGGCATGGTGTTCCAGAGCTACAGCCTGTTCCCGAACATGTCGGCCCTTGACAACGTGGGGTTCGGGCTGCGCATGCGCGGGCGGCGATCGGGCGACCGCAACCGCCGCGCGGGTGAGTTGCTCGACATGGTCGACCTCACCGAGCAGGCCAAGAAGTACCCGCACCAGATGTCCGGCGGCCAGCAGCAGCGGGTCGCGCTGGCCCGGGCCCTGGCCATCGAGCCCCGGGTGCTGCTGCTCGACGAGCCGCTTTCGGCCCTGGACGCCAAGGTGCGGCTGCAGTTGCGGGAGCAGATCCGGGTCCTGCAGCAGCGGCTCGGCATCACGACGATCTTCGTCACCCACGACCAGGAGGAAGCGCTGTCCATGGCCGACCGGGTCGGCGTGATGCGCGACGGCCGGCTCGAGCAGGTCGCCGAGCCGAACGAGTTGTACGCGCACCCGGCGACCGCGTTCGTGGCCGAGTTCGTCGGCACGATGAACCGGATCCCGGCCGGGCTGCTGCCCGCGGGCCAGGTCCGCGCGATCGGCACCTCAGCCGGCACCGCGGACGGCGCGGCCGCGCCCGCGTCCGGCGACGTGGACCTGCTGGTCCGCCCGGAGGAGTTGCGGATCGAAGCGGTCGCGGGCGGCAACGGGATCGTGACCGACCGGACGTTCCTCGGCTCGGTGACCAGGATCAGCGCGCGGCTGTCGGGCGACGTGACCGTCAAGGTCGACCGGCCCAGCAGCGAGGCGGCCGCCATGACGCCGGGCACGTCGGTAGAGGTCAGCCTGGCCGGGGCGCCGGTGCTGGTGGCCGAGCGCCAGTGACGGGCGGCCCGCAGGCCGACGGGCCGCCGGCCGGCGAGCCGCTGACCACGGCGCGCCGGCGCCTGATCCCCGGGGAGCCCGGCGAGAACGGGTACCGCGGCCTGGTCACCGTGGACGGGGAGCCGCACCGGGTCCGCGACGACCTGGGCGGGCCGGGCCTGGCCGCGGGCTGGCAGCGGTCCGCCCGGCCGCTGGCTGTGCTCGCGCACCTGTCCGACACTCACGTGATGGATCACCAGTCCCCGGGCCGGGTCGAACTGCTCGACCGGTTCTCCGACCCGGACTCGCCGCTGCGCGCATCGGTCGGCATCGTGGGGACCTACCGGGCCCAGGAACTGTTCACCCACCAGGTGGCCGAGGCGATGGTCCGGGCGGTGCGCGCGGCCGGGCCGTCCCCGCTGGCCGGGGCGGCGATCGAGTTCGCGGTCGTCACCGGGGACGCCACCGACAACTGCCAGCGCAACGAACTGCGGGCCTACATCGACCTGCTCGACGGCGGTCAGGTCCGGCCCGACTCCGGCGACCCGCTGCGGTACGAGGGCGTGGCCGGGCCTGAGGTCGCCGACGAGCGCTACTGGCATCCCGACGGCGGCGAGCCCGACCTGCCCCGGAGCCGGTTCGGGTTCCCCGAGGTGCCCGGCGTGCTGGCCGCGGCCCGCCGCCCGTTCCGGGCCACCGGGCTCGGCCTGCCCTGGTTCGCCGTGCACGGCAACCACGACAACATGCTGCAGGGCACGGTGCCCGCCCTCGGCTGGCTGCACGACTTTCCCTCCGGCGGGGTGAAGTACGTGACCCCGCCCGGCGACCTCGACGCCGGCCAGGCGCTGGCCGAGTTCGACTCGGCGCAGGGCGACGCGCTGATGGAACTGGCCCGGGGCCGGCGGCTGCCGGTGACGCCCGACCCGGCCCGCGTTCCGGTGACCCGCGCGGCGCACGTGCGGGAGCACTTCCGGACGACCGGACGGCCCGCCGGGCACGGCTACACCCGCCGCAACGCCGACGAGGGCACGGCCTACTACGGCTTCGACCACGGTGTCGTGCGGTGCCTGGTGCTGGACACCGTGAACCCGCACGGCGGATGGCAGGGATCGCTGGACGCCACGCAGCTTCGCTGGCTGGAGGCCGAACTCGCCGGGTGCGCGGGCCGCCCGGTGCTGTTGTTCAGCCATCACCCGCTCCAAGACCTGGTCAACGACCGGCGCCCGCTCGGCGCCGACCGGCGCGTGCTCGCGGCCGAGGTGCGCGACGTGCTGCTCGCCCACCCGTGCGTGGTGGCGTGGCTGAACGGGCACACCCACGTGCACGCGATCACCGCGATCCGCGCCGACGGCGCCGCCGGCGGGTTCTGGCAGGTCACGACCGCCTCGCACATCGACTGGCCGCAGCAGGCCAGGATCGTGGAGGTGCTCGAGACCCGCGGCGGGCTGGTCATCGCGTGCACCGTGATCGACAGCGCGGCGCCCGCCGCGCCCGGCGGCGGCGAGGACCAGGCCGGTCCGGCCGGCCCGGCCGGCCCGGCCCGGCTGGCCGCGCTCGCGCGCGAGCTCGCCGCCAACGACTGGCAGGTGCGCGACCAGATCTCGGCCGACGGCGGCGCGGGCGCCGGGACCGCTGCCGACCGCAATGCCGTGCTCACGATCGAGTGGCCCCGGGGCTGAGCCGCAGAGCCAGTCCGGGCCGGGGGCACGGCGACCCGCGAGACGTCCGCGTTAAGAGTGAACTCTGGGTGAGTCACGAGTCACTTTTCGTATGAAGAACCTGTACCCAGCCCGCCGCTGCCCCCGCCTGCCCTGATTGGCCGGCTGATGCGGGCCGACGCCATCCGCGACTACGGCGCCTGGCGGGCGCTGGTCGCCGACGTGGTCCGGAGCGGGCGGGACGCAGGCGCCTTCGCGCCGCGGTGCTCACGATCGCGCTCGTCGACGGCGTCGGCATCCCGCTGGCGCTCGGCGACCCGCAGATCACCGCGGACGGCGCCGTGGCCGACGTGCTGGCCGCGCTGCGCGACGTGCTGCACGCGACCGGGGAAGCCGGCTAGCGCCGGCGCGGCGGCCACATCTGCCCCGTTGGTCACGCCACCCCCGCCTGAAACAGAGAATGCTACCGGATCACGAGCCGAGCAGCGGCAGCAGGCCCGCGATTGTGTCCAGGATCACCGGTGCGCCGGCCTTCTCCAGATCCCCGCGGCCGGCCGCGCCGGTCAGCACGCCCGCGACCAGCCCGGCCCCGGCGCGCAGCCCGGACTCCACGTCGCTGGCCGTGTCCCCGGCGACGGCGAGCTCGCTGACCGCTCCCCCGCCCAGCCGCATCAGCGCGGTGAGCGGCATGTCGGGCCAGGGCCGCCCGCGGCCCGCGTCCGCGGGCGAGAGCACCAGGTCGACCAGCGCGCGCCAGTCCAGCGCGTCGAGCAGTGCATCCCTGGTCGCCGGGGAGAACCCGGTGGCCAGGCAGATCTTGATCCCGGCCGCGCGCAGGGCGGCGAGGGTCTGTTCGGCGTGCGGCAGCGGCGCGACCTCGCCGGCCCGCACCGCGCGGGCGTAGTGCTCCTCGAATGCCTCGTTGGCCCGCTGCGCGACCTCCTCCCGGCCGTCCAGTATGTGCCGGAACACCTCGATCTTGGACTGGCCCATGGTCTGGCGCACGTACGCGAGCGCGCCGGTGTACGCGGGCGTGCCGGGCTCAAGCCCGAACTGCTCGACGGCGGAACTGAACGCGGCGATCACGCTGCCGTCGTCGGCGACCGTGGTGCCCGCCATGTCCAGGCAGGCAACGGTGATCTTCACAGGCTGTGTCACGACGGGCTGTGTCACGACGGGCTCGGTCACGCGAATGTCTCCTCGGCGATGGCGGGCGCGCAGGTCATCCCCCGGCCACCGGGCCCGGTGACCAGGACGACGCCCGGCGCGACCTGCGACCTGTGGTACAACTCGGACCCGGTCACCTGGCTGTAGACGCCGGCCCAGCGCCGCTGCGTGCGGGGCAGCGGCCCGCCGAGCAGTTGCTCGGCCTTGCCGCGCAGGTGGTCGTAGGCGTCTTCGCGCACGTCGAACGCGAACGGCTCGGCGTACTCGTGGGTGTCCCCGATCGTGAGGCTGCCGTCCGCGCGCTGCACGAGCAGCAACTGCGCGGCCTCGGCCGCCGCGGCCGGGTCCTGCGGGCCGAGCCCGGCCCGCCCGGGCAGGTCGAACGCCGGGTAGTAGCGCAGCGAATCGCCGTCGGCCACCGAGGTGGTCAGGCGGCCGCCGAACGGCTCGGTCTGCATCATCTGCAGCCGGACCCGGCGCACCGGCGGCTGCGGGTAGCCGGTCAGGTGCGGGCCGGCCAGCCCGGTGTGCGTGGCGCCGGTGCACAGCACGACCAGGTCGCCGCGGTGCCAATCGCCGGTGTGGTCGCGCACGGCGTGCGCGGCGACCTCGGCCACCTCTCGGCCGGGCCGCCAGCGATACCGGGCGGAGCCGCCGCCGCTTCCGGCCAGCAGATACTCGCGGATGGCCGGCAGGGCCAGGCGCGGCTCGACGACCGCGTCCCGGCGGCAGCGCAGGGCCCCGGCGAACTCGCCGCGCAGGGCCGGGTTGACCTGCCGGGCTTCGTCGGCGCCGAGCAGTTCGTACCCGCGGACCGCCGCGTCGGGCCGGGCCGCGGCCTCCTTCAGTAGCTGCAGTTCGGCCTCGTCGGTGGCCAGCGTCAGCGACCCGTTCGGCCGGAAACCCGCGCCGGGCACCTCGGCGGCCAGTTCCTCCCAGCCGGCCCGGGCCCGCAGGGCCAGGCTCAGCTCGGGCCCGGCCGCGCGGCCGCTGACCCAGATCAGCCCGAAGTTGCGCACGCTCGCCCCGCGCGCCTCGGGCTCGCGCTCGAGGTGCAGCACCTCAAGCCCGCGGATCCGGGCCGCCACCGCGTGCATCGTGCCCAGCACCCCGCCGCCGACCACCACCACGCGTTCCACCGCCGGCCTCCCCCTCCGCTGCGGCCCGTTGTCCGGCTCAGTCCATCGTGCCGTGGTGACGGGCCGGTGAACACCCGCTACGGCCACCGCAATCACCGCGGCGCGACCACCCAGGGCCAGCGGCCGCCGCTCCCGGCCACCCGGCCCGCCACCGCACCCGACCGTTCGCCCCGCCATCGTGCCCGCCCCGCCATCGTGCCCGCCCCGCCGCCACCACACCCGGTCCCACCCATGCAAAGGTAGCTTTGCAAAGCTATCTTTGTGGTTGTAGGTTAGGGTCGTGCCCACTGGCCACAGCGAAGCGAACCCTCCGGGCTTCGACCCGGACCGGGACTTGGACCTGACCCTCGAGCCCCGCATGCTGCGCGGCCTCGCCCACCCGCTGCGGGTCCGGCTACGCGCCGAGCTCGTCGAGCACGGGCCGGCCACCGCCACCCAACTGGCCGCGCGGACCGGCGAGTCGAGCGGAGCCACCAGCTACCACCTGCGCCAGCTCGCGGCGTACGGGTTCGTGGCCGAGGATCCCGGCCGCGGTAGCGGCCGGGAGCGCTACTGGCACGCCACCCACCGGATGCTGACGTTCGACAACCCCCCGGCGGGTTCCTCGCAGCGCGCGGCCGGCGCCGAGTACCTGCGCGCGGTGGCGCGCCTGTACGCCGAGCGCATCATCCGGTTCGCCGACGGGATCGAGGCGGCACCCGAGGTGCTTGGGCCGCAGTGGGCGGACGCGGCGGAACTGAGCCACTGGGTCCTCGACCTCGACGTGCCCGAGGCCGCCTCGCTGCAGCGGCAATTCCACGAGCTCTGCGCGCCCTACCAGCACGACGACGAGCGCCCGCGGCCCGGCACCCGCCGCGTCACCGTGCAGTTCCAGTTCTTCCCGGCCGCCGAGGAGCCCCCCGGTGACGGCGAACCGTGACCGGCGCCCGCTCGCGGGTTTCCTGGGTGCGGCTGGCATCTCCGCGCTCGGCACCCGGATGTCGATGCTGGCCCTGCCCTGGCTGGTGCTGACGGCCACCGGCAGCGCCCCGTTGACCGGGGTCGTCGCGTTCGCCGAGATGGCACCGTACGTCACCGTGCAGGCCCTCGGCGGGCCGATGGTGGACCGGCTGGGCGCGCGCCGGGTCAGCGTGGGTACCGACCTCCTCGCGGCCGCGTTCCTCGGCCTGGTCCCCGTGCTGTTCGCCGCGCGTCTGCTCCCCCCGCCGGCCCTGGCCGGCCTGGTCGCGGTGGTAGGCGGCGCGCGCGGGGCCGGGGACTGCGCCCGCGAAGTCATGGTCCCCGGCGTCGGCGGGATCGCCCGCCTCCCGCTCGAGCGCTCGACCGGCCTGTTCGATGGCGTCAGCCGGGCGGCGGCCCTGGTCGGCCTGCCGCTGGCCGGAACGCTTGTGGCGGTCAGCTCGCCGCTGTCCGTGCTCGCGATCGACGCGGGCACGTTCGCGGCATCGGCGGCGCTGGTGGCCGCGCTCGTGCCGCAGGCAGCCCAGCCGCCGCGCCGCAGCCGGCCGGACGCGAGCACCTCGTACCGCTCGTCGCTGGCCGAGGGGTTCCGGTTCCTGCGTGGCGACCGGCTGCTGCTGGCCATCGCCGCGATGATCATGATCACGAACTTCATCGACCAGGCAGGCGGAGCGGTGCTCTGGCCGGTCTGGTGCCGCGACGTCGCGCACAGCCCGGTCGTGCTCGGCCTTCTGGGCGGAGCCCTGGGACTCGGCGCCGTCGCGGGCAACGCGCTGACCACCTGGGCCGGCCCGCGGCTGCCGCGGCGGATGACCTATGCGGTCGGCTTCCTCGTGGGTGGCGCGCCGCGCTTTCTGGTGCTGGCCGGGGCGAGCAGCGTGCCGCTGGTCCTCGCCGTGGCCGGTGTCAGCGGGGTCGGCCTGGGCGGCATCAACCCGGTCGTGGGCGCGGCGGAGTACGAGCGAGTGCCGCGCCACCTGCAGGCCCGTGTGCTCGGCGCCGTGGGCGCGTCGGCCTGGGCGGGCATCCCGCTCGGCAGCCTGGCGGGCGGGGTCGCGGTGTCGGCGTTCGGGCTGCGGCCCGCTCTGCTGGCCGCCGGCGTCCTCTACGGCGTGGTGACCCTGGCGCCGTTCACATTCCCCGTCTGGTGCCAGCTGGACCGCCGGCCGTCCCCGCCGGCCGGCGACGGGGTTACCACCCCCGGCCCGGCGGGTAGGGCGGCCGCTGACCGGGCATAGCGGGAAACCAGCCGCGCGCCTACGCTGTCCTCGCGGCCCGCAGGCGGCGGCGCGAGGGAACGACGGAGGGGGTCATGGCTCACGTACTGGGCGTGGACATCGGCGGCACCGGGATCAAGGCCGCGCCGGTGGATATGGACAACGGCACCCTGGCCGCGGAGCGGGTCAAGATCGACACTCCGCATCCGGCCGGGCCCGGCCCCGTCGCGGACGTGGTGCGGCAACTGACGGAGAACTTCCACTGGACCGGGCTGGTCGGCATCACCTTCCCCGGCGTCGTGATGGACGGCGTGATCAAGACCGCGGCCAACGTCGACAAGAGCTGGATCGACACCGACGCCAGCAAGGCGTTCGGAGACGCGACCGGGCTGAAGGTGGCCGTGATCAACGACGCGGACGCCGCCGGGCTGGCCGAGATGAGGTTCGGCGCGGGCGTGGGCCAGAAGGGCACGGTGCTGATGCTGACGCTCGGCACCGGGATCGGCAGCGCGCTGTTCACCGAGGGCGTGCTGGTGCCGAACACCGAGTTCGGCCACATCGAGATCCGCGGCAAGGACGCGGAGAAGCGCGCTTCCGAACTGGTCCGGGAGGAACTCGACCTGAGCTGGGGCAAGTGGGCCGGGCGGGTCGATGAGTACCTGGAGCACATGGAGAAGCTGCTCTCCCCGACCCTGATCATCATCGGCGGCGGCGTCAGCCGGAAGTCAGACAAGTTCCTGCCCCTGCTGACCGGCCTGCGCGCCCCGGTAGTGCCGGCCGCGATGCACAACGACGCCGGGATCGTCGGCGCCGCCATGGCGGCCACGACGACCACCGTGCCCGCCGTGCGCTCGGTGCCCGCCGCGGGATCCGCCTGACCCTGACACGCGCAGCCCGCCTGACGCGCCTTCGGCCTGGCGCTTAGGGTTCAGGTTTCATGATCTGGGTCGATGACGCGCGCATCACGCGCATCATGCGCATCATGCGCATACCGCGCGCGAGTAACCCAGATCATGAAACGCCGCCCGGGCCGGGGGCAGCGGGGATCCCTGGCGGCCCTCCCGTAACTCGCGTACCACAACGGTGACGGCCGGGAGGCAAAGCAACGGGTTAAGACGAGGCGGGCCCCTATGGTGCGGCGATCTTGGTACGGCCGGGACCCGTGCGACTTGCGGTCTTTGGCGATCCGGCAGGTCGGCATCTGACCGGGGAGAGGGGGAATATGTGGCCTGGGGGGATTTCCGTAACATCAGCCTTCCCCGGGGGCGATCGGCGGCCGTGCCGCCTGCGGCCAGGCCACCGCGCGGTTATCCAGCTCCGGGATCCGCCGCCGGCGCCGCGCCGGGCGGCGAGGACGGGCCGGGGGCGGCGGGCGACCCGGACGGCGGCGCTAACCCAGGAGTCTGCGAACCGGATGTGGCCGCGCCGGGCGGCGATGACGGGCCGGGTGACGTGGCCGGGGCGGGCGGTGGCGCCGGGGCCGACGGTGGCGCCGGGGCCGACGGTGGCGCCGGGGCGTAGGAGGACGCCGGAGTGTAAGGGGACGCCGCGGCGTAGGGCGGCGGCGGGGGGAGGGGCAGCGGCCGCTGACGGCGGCGTTCGCGCAGCGTGATGG
>DATAVV010000465.1:0-10489 GCA_036267555.1 Streptosporangiaceae bacterium
CTGCCAGCGTGAGCGCAGATCCTCCGGGCCCGCGCGCTTGCCGAGCGACTCCAGCACCGCCGACAGCGAGGCGGCGCAGGAGGGGGCCAGGTTGCCGCGCAGCGTGCCCGCGCCGCCGAACGTCGTCTCCAGGCTCACCGACCGGTCATCAAACCCGTCACCGGGCCCGTCCGGCCAGCAGTTCGCCGCCGATCTCGGCGGCGGGCAGGGATCCGTCCCACAGAGCCCGCACGTCGAGCCATATCGAGCCCGGAGCCAGATCCGGCGGGTCACCTCGCATCAGCCGCGGGTCCCCGCAGGAGCGGCGCAGGCCAGCCAGGCACCACCGCAGCGCCCCGAGGGGATCGCCCGCCTCGCCGAACAGCTCAGCGGCAAGCTCACTCCTGGTCAGCGGCCTCTCGGCGAGGGCCACCCTGGCGAGCAGCGCCAGCGATTTCTTCTCGCGCGGCGCGGGGCACGGCTGCCCGGCTCCGCCTTCGATACGCGGATGACCGAGCAGCCGTACCCGTATTCTCATCGGCGATCAGGCTCAGCCCGCTCCGGCCGCGGCCGGCTGGCCCTGCCCCTGCAGTACATGCACATCGGCCGTCGTGAGACCGTTGCCGGCGATGCCCCAGTCCCCACGGTGGACCTCCTCGACGAGTACCCAGGTGACCGGCCGGAGATTCTCGCCCTCGATTTCGACCATCGCGTCGGTGATCTTGCCGATGGACCTTCTCGTGCCATCGTGTGAAGCCCCGTGTGACCCGGGGAGACTCACACCGCGCCTCCCGCTTGCCACACGGGCCGCCCACGGCTCGGGTGTTCGGGCGCATCGCTCACTGGCACCTCGTTCGTCACATCGCCCTGGACAGGCAAAAACTGTCGGCGTGGCGTGCCAGGATCGGTGCATAGCAGGACGGGTGGAGGCGGTGGCGATGAAGTTCCGGGTCGGGCGTGAGGCGCTGGGCGAGGCGGTGGCCTGGGTGGCACGCGCGCTGTCGCCGCGGCCTGTGATCCCGACGCTGGCCGGGCTGCTTTTGCAGGCCGACGACGACGGGCTGGTCCTGTCCTGCTTCGACTACGAGGTCTCGGCCCGGATGCGGATAGAGGCCAACGTCAAGGAGCCTGGGCTCGCCCTGGTTCCCGGCCGCCTGCTGGCGGAGATCACCCGCAGCCTGCCGTCCCTGGACGTGGAGGTCGCCTCGAACGCGGACTCGGTCACGCTGACCTGTGGCAGCGCCGAGTTCGACCTGGTTTCGCTGCCGGTGGCGGAGTACCCCGAACTGCCCGAGCCGCCCGGTCCCGTCGGCACCGTGGACGGCGGTGTCCTCGCGGTCGCGGCCGCTCAGGTCGGGCCGGCCACGAGCCGGGACGACACGCTGCCCATCCTCACCGCGGTCTGTCTCGACGTCGACGGCGACACACTGTCGCTGGCCGCCACCGACCGCTACCGGATGGCGGTCAGGGACCTGCGCTGGGACCCAGCGGTCCCGGGCCTGCGGACCGCGGCCCTGGTTCCGGGCAAGACCCTGGCCGAGGTCGCGCGGACCATGGTCCCCGGGGTGCCGGTCACGGTGGCGTTCGGCGTGGGCGAGTCGGCGGCCGGCTCAGCCGGGTCAGGGCCGGGCCGCGACCCGCACCCGGTCGACGGCATGATCAGCTTCGAGGGCGGCAACCGCAGGCTGACCGCCCGGCTGATCGGCGGCGAGTACATCAAGTACCGGTCCCGGTTCTCGGCCGACTTCGGCTCCCGCGCCCTGCTGCCCGCGGGTTCGTTCACCGAGGCCGTCCGCAGGGTGTCGCTGGTGGCCGAGCGGGCCACCCCGGTCCGGCTGACCTTCGGGTCCGGGAAGGTCGTCATCGAGGCCCAGACCGCCGGCCGGGCCCGCGCGGTAGAGACGGTAACCGCCAGCTTCACCGGCGACGAACGGGTCATCTCCTTTGACCCGATCTACCTGCTCGACGGCCTGAACGCGGCCGAGGCGTCGGCCGCCAATCCCCGCTCCGGGTCGTCTCGCGATGGTGATGAGCCACCCGACCCGGGTCAGATAAGGCTGGAGTTCAGCACCGCGGCCAAGCCCGCCTTGATCACCTGGGCCAGCGACGAAGGGCTGAACCCCGGCGACCCCGCGAGCACCCCGGCCTTCCGCTACCTGGTCGTCCCGCTCCGGGTCCCCGCCCGCGCGTAGCCCGCCAGACCCCGGCGCCTGGTTATCGGCGGCGGCCGCAGCCCCGGCCGGGCCAGCCCGGGCCACGGCGTACGCCGAACACGCGCCGCAGCAGGCCGCGCAGGAACGCGAAGATCGCGATGAAGATCGCGAGCTTGCCGGGCCAGGGGAACATCCGCAGATGCAGGTCGAAGATCAGCAGCCAGGTGGCCAGGGCCGCGATGACCAAGGGGAATACGCCGAAACCGTGGTGGCGGTGCCCGCCCCAGCCGGGCCCGGCGCCCTGCCCGGCCCGCTCCCGGCCCCCGCCGGGCACCCCGGCGACCGGCAGCGGCGCGGACGGCGCGCTGGCGTGCGGCAGGTCGTGGGTGAGGTGATTCAGGTCCCGCTGCGTCTTGGAGGAGAAGACCGCGTCGATGCGCTGGTTGAACTCTTCCAGGCTCAGCCTGCCCTGCGCGTAGTGCTCGCGCAGGATGTTCGCGGTCGCTTCGCGCTCCGTGTCTCCGATGCGAAGGTCCGGTCCCGTTGCCATGTGATCCTGCGCCTCCCCGGCCGGCGTGCCCTGCCTAATAGCAAGACGATATATCTCGTTGCCTCGCTGGGCAACTGGATGGGCAACTACATGGCAACTGGATGGCGACTCGGTGGGCAAGATGTTACGAGGCCGCGCGGCGGCGATCAGTTGAGGAAGTAACTGCTGCCGCCGCTGGACGGGTTGGTGACCTCGGCCGCGACCGAGAACGTGCCACCCTTGGCGAACGTCAGCGTCAGCGTGATCTGAGTGCCGCCCTTCATCGGGCCGGCCCCGGTGATTAGCAGGTGAGAGCTGTCGGGGGAGAGCCGCAGCAGGGCGTCCGCGGGAATCCCGATGTCCGGCACGGTCCGCATGGTGGTGGCGCCGGGCCGGGCCGGGGCCCGGAACGTCACCCGTCCGCCGTCGCTGGTCGTCGCGGCGGTCAGGCGGTCGGCCGGGCCATTGTTGCGGATCACCAGAAACGCGCCGGTGATGTTGCCGCTGGTCGGCACCTCGACGTAGGCCGTCCCGACCTGGAGCGACGGGGCGGCGTCGGCCTTCTGGGCGCAGCCCGCCAGGACCGGGGCGGCCACGAGCAGCGCGCAGGCCGCCATGGCGGCCCGGGTGGCCGTCCATCGCTTGGGTGCTGAAACACCGGGGAATCCCGGCGGGCCCTGTCGTTCGTGCACGATCCTGCCTCGCGTCCGTTCCGGCGTAGCCATGGTCTCACGCACAAAGCTATCGCCCCGCGCCGGCTTGCCGGCCGCCGCGCCGGCGCGAGCGCCGCCGGGACCGACGACCGGGGCTACGACGCGGGCGACGGCCGGCGCGACGACTTTAGGCGCATTCCGCCCGGTCAGGTTCTGGTCAGCCTTTCACCAAGTTTTGGTCAAGGTTCGCAGGGTATCGTCGTCACGCTCCGGCGATCCGTGCCCGTGAGAAACCAAGGGAGCCAATGTCCGCGCACCAGCCAAGAACCGTGCTCACGCCAATCAGGGAAAGCGCGCCGCCGGCCGGCGAACGCATCCCCGCGGAGCCCGAAGGCGGTGCGCAGCCCCGGGTGCTGCGCGGTGCCCCGGCCAGCGCCGCCCCGGCTGACGCCGCTCCGGCTAGCGGCGCCAGGCTGGCCTGGCTGGACGCGCTGCGGGGGATAGGCGCGCTGTCCGTGGTGTACGCGCACTTCGGCACGCGCGTGCTGCCCGCCGTCCACGCCGCGGTGTACCGCGTGTTCGACCCGGGACTGTACGGAGTGCTCGTGTTCTTCCTGGTCAGCGGGTACATCGTGCCGGCCTCGCTGGAGCGCAGGGGGAGCCTTCGGACCTTCTGGCTCAGCCGGCTGTTCCGCTTGTTCCCGCTGTTCGTGTTCGTGATCGCGGCCGCGCTGCTGATGCACGAGTTCGGCCTGGCCAGCCTGCGGGGCACGGACCAGAACGTCACCGCGGCGGTGCTCTCGCACCTGTTCATGCTCAACGACCTGACCGGGCAGGCCAACCTCATCGTCGTGCTCTGGACGCTCTCCTACGAGATGGTGTTCTACCTGCTGCTCACCGCGCTGTTCACGGCCGGCCTGCACCGGCGGAGCGGCTGGTACGCCGCCGCGTTCGCCGGCGGCGCCGTGCTGCTCGGCGGCGTCCTGCCCACGGTCTGGCTGTCGTATCACACGGTCGGGCTCGCGAACGTCGCGCTGGCCGGCGACGTCCTGGTCATCGGCGGCCTGGCCCTGGCCGTGGCCGGGCACGGGCGGCTCCGCGCGCTGGGCGCCTGGCTGGCCGCGGCCACCGGCCTGGTCCTGGTCGCGTTCAACGAGCGGCGGTTCGCCTACGAGGGGCTGGCCATCCTGGCCCTGATGTTCACCGGCACCCTGATCTACCGTGCCCAGCACGGGCAGGTGAGCCGCAGGGTCGCGGCGCCGGTGGCCGTCGGCGTCTTCGCGGCGGCCATGATCGCCGGGGCCTGGCACATCCCGGCGCTCTTCGCACCGGACCAGGCCGTGCTCGCGCAGCGCGAATGGGTCATGTCCGTGGCGCTGGCCGGCCTGACGTTCGCGGCCGGCCTGGCGCTGCGCGACCGGCGCGTCCCTTCGGTCCTGGCCTGGCTCGGCCTGGTGAGTTACTCGGTCTACCTGGTGCACCCGCTGCTCCTCGACGCCTACGACGCCATTCCGTTCCCGCGCGCCTACCACCACCAGGTCTGGCCGCAGGTCGCGGTCACGGCCGGGTTCGTCGCGGTCCTGCTGGCCTGCTGCGCGCTGACCTACTACCTCGTGGAGGCGCCCATGCAGCGCCTGGGCCGCCGGATCGCCGCCCGGCTGGCCGCGCGGGAGCGGCCCGAGCGTGCGCAGGCGCCGGTGACCCGCCACGTGACGGGCCACCGAGGAGCCACCGGCGCGATCAGCAGGCGGCTGGCCTCGCAGGCCGCTCAGGAGTAGTTCCGGAAGGCCGGCCAGGCCCGGGCCCACGACGACCGCAGCCCGGTGGCCAGGTAGACCGGCGCGCCCTGCTCGTCGTCGCTGACGCCCAGGCCCTTCCGGAACGTGGCCCGGCCAGCCCTCCTGACCAGGCGTGCCCGGCGGCGGGTCAGCCCCGCTGCACCGCGGTGGCGAGCAGCCCGAGCGGCGGCGAGCCGAGTTCCATCATCGCGGCGTGGAATCGGCGCAGCGAGAAGCCCGCGCCCCATTCCTTCCTGGCCCGCTCGCGCAGGCTCATGATCTCCAGCTTGCCCCAGGTGTAACGGCCGTAGGTCGGATCGAACGTCGCCCGGCGCGCCTCGGACAGGGCCGCGGACCCGAGCAGGTGCGTGTCCGACTCGAACCGGCGGGCGCCCTCGGCCACGGTCATCCCGGCCGTGTGCACGCCGATCGCGCAGGCCAGCCGGGTGACCCGGACCAGCGCCTCGAGCCAGACCCCGATCGCGAACCTGGGATCGTCGGCGCAGAAGCCCTCCTCGACGCACAGTTCCTCGGCGTAATGCGCCCAGCCCTCGATGAACGCCATCGAGTGCAGGGTCCGGCGCACCTGCGTGGGCGCGCGGCGGATGGCCCGGCCGTGCGAGAAGTGCCCGGGCGCGACCTCGTGCACGGTGATCCCGGGCAGCGTGGTGTCGCTGAAGACCTCGAGCCATTCCTCGGCGTCCTGCTCCGGCCAGGAGTCCTCCGGCGGGGTGATGTAATACCAGGACGGCGCCTCGGGCTCGCCCGGCGCGGCCGTGGACATCATCGCCATGGCCCAGCGGCGCGAGGGAGGAGCCAGCCCCACGCGGCACTCGCCGTCGCTGTAGGGCACCAGGTCGTGCTCGGCGGTGAACGCGATCGCCCGCTCGGTCCAGCGCCGCGCCGCCTCGATCACCCCGTCGGCGTCGGGGTGGTCGCGGACCAGGGCCCGGGCCACCTCCAGCGGCGGGCGGCCCGGATCCACGCGGGCGCAGCTCTCGGCGAGCAGGGCGGTGAGCCGGTCCCGCTCGGCGTCGGCCCGCCCGCTGAGCTGGCCCAGGTCGACCGGCAGGCCCTCGGCGCTGCTCATGATCGCGGTCAGCGCGGCCGGGCCAAGCGCGGCATCCGCAGATCCCTCGGCGGCGGCCCGCTCGATGTGCGTCACCAGCCGCGCGTGCGCGGCGCGCGCGGCGCGCCGGACCGGCTCGTCGGTGTCCTCCGGGATGCCCGCGGCCAGGCCGCGGATCCCGTCGACGAGCGCGGCCGCGACCGGCGCGGTGAGCCGGTCGAGCGAATCCAGGGCCGCGTCGACGGCCTCCGGCCAGGCGGCGAGGTGCCGCGACCTGGCCTGCGCCCGCTCGGCGGCGGGGGCGTACTCCCGGTCGTAGCAGGCCAGGTCCAGGTTGCCCAGGTGCAGGATCGGGTTGCTCCGGTGCATTTCCAGGTCGCCGAGGAAGACCCGGGCCGCGTCCTGCGCCGTGGTCAGGTGCGCCTCGTCGTGCGCGTCATCGAGCCGCGGGCCGCTGGCCGCCGCCTGCGCCAGCCGGGCCAGCCCGGCCCTGACCCCGTCGGGAGACAGGTCCTGGACCCGGCCGTCGTACTCGTGACGCCCGCTGAGCTCGCGCATCTCGGGCATGTCGAGATCGCAGACACTCCGCACCCGGGGAGACAGATCATCCATGCTGGCAAACGCTACCGGTCGGCCAGAGCCCCGGGACGGCCGCGTTACGCATAAGGGGCTATCGGTGGTTAACCGCTACGTTCCGTTCGCTCCGGACTGAACGGCCTGCACGGACAGGATGACCTTGGGCTTCGAGCACGTCGCCGCGGTGAAGCTGGCGTACAGCGGCGCGGTCTGGTTGGGCGGGTACACCTTCAGCCAGTGCGCGGTGACCAGGCCGCAGGCGGCGGCCGGATAGTTCTGCGCGTCGGCCACCTGCAGTTCGGCGTGGACGGTCTGGCCGGAGGCGAGGGTGATCACCGTCCGGGGCACGGCCGCGTTCCTGGTCGCGGCGGCGCCGATCTGGCTGCCGCCGACCGCGGTCACGAACGAGACGCCGGGATAGCCGTACAGCGTGCACGAGCGGCCGGAGGAGTTCGTGAGCTGGACCGGGTAGAAGCTGCTGCCGGCGGCGGCGTTGCCCTGGCCGGTCGGCACGGCTACCTTCAGCGCGGAGGTGGCGCACGGCGCCGGGCCCGCGGCCTGCGCCGGCGACGTAGCGGCGGCGGACGGCGACGTGCTCGCGGCGGACGTGCTGCCCGGGGTGACGGTCCCGCTGGACGAGGTGGACGTCGTGCCGCCCGGCGTGCTGCCGGCCGAGTTGCCGCACGCGGCGACCAGGGTCGTGGCGCAGGCGGCGCTCGCCGCGGCGATCAGTATCCGGGCCAGGCCCGTGACTGGTTTCATCTGCATGTCCTCTTTCCGTGTGCCCCCGTGTGCCTCGTCCCTTAGGACGCCAGCGCGGGCATGGCGGTTGCGGATCGTAGCCTTGGCGGCATATCACGGAATGGACACGGTGACTCGACCCTGGCTGGAGGCACGGGTGCCTAGCACTTCTTCGTTCACGACCAGGCCGCAACTCGCCGGCACGTTCGGCATGGTGGCCTCGACGCACTGGCTGGCTTCGGCGGCGGGCATGGCGGTGCTGGAGAAAGGCGGCAACGCGTTCGACGCCGCGGTGGCCACCGGCCTGGTCCTGCAGGTCGTGGAGCCGCACCTGAACGGCCCCGGCGGCGAGGTGCCGGTGATCGGCTTCGACGCCGCCGACGGCGGGGTCTTCGTGCTCGACGGCCAGGGGCCCGCCCCGGCCGCGGCGACGCTGGAGGCGTTCGGAGCGCTCGGCCTGGACCTGGTGCCGGGCACCGGGCTGCTCCCGGCCTGCGTCCCGGCCGCGTTCGGGACCTGGATGCTGCTGCTCGCCCGGCACGGCCGGCTGCGGCTGCGGGACGTGATGGAGTACGCGATCGGCTACGCGGCCGACGGGTACCCGATGCTGCCGGCCGCGAGCGCCGCGATCACCTCGGTCGCCGCGACCTTCCGCGAGCACTGGCCCAGTTCGGCCGAGGTCTACCTGCGCGAAGGGACCGGGCCGGCCCCGGGGGCCCGGTTCGCCAACCCCGACCTGGCCGCGGCCTACCGCCGGGTTCTGGCCGAGGCCGAGGCCGCGTCGGCCGATCGCGAGGCCCAGATCGAGGCCGCGAGGGCGGCGTTCTACGAAGGGTTCGTGGCCGAGGCCATCGCCGCCTTCGCCGAGCGGGCCGAGGTGATGGACGTGACCGGCGAAGCGCACCGCGGCATGCTGACGGCCGCGGACCTGGCCGGCTGGCACGCCTCGACCGAGGCGCCGGTCACGTTCGACTTCCACGGCCTGACCGTGTGCAAGACCGGGCCGTGGGGCCAGGGCCCGGCCTTCCTGCAGCAGTTGGCGCTGCTGGACGGCTTCGACCTGGCCGCGATGGGAGCGGGCAGCGCCGACCTCATCCACACCGTCACCGAGTGCGCGAAGCTGGCCTTCGCCGACCGCGAGGCCTGGTACGGGGACCCGCGGTTCTCGGACGTGCCCCTGGCCGGGCTGCTGTCGCCGCAGTACGCGGCCCAGCGCCGCGCCCTGGTGGGCCCGGAGGCCTCGGGCTCGCTGGTGCCCGGCGCGCCCGCGGGCGTCCCGCCGCGGCTGCCGGGGTACGCGGTCGCCGCGTTCGCCGCCGCGGCCGGCGGTGCGGCAAACGACGGCGGGCATCGCGGCCACGGCGCGGGTGAGCCGATGGCCGGGTCCGCGAGCCTGTCAGCGCCCGAACTGGGCCCGGGGGACACCTGCCATCTCGACGTCGCGGACTCGTTCGGCAACCTGGTCTCGGCCACCCCCAGCGGCGGCTGGCTGCAAAGCTCGCCGGTCATCCCGGGACTGGGATTCTGCCTCGGCACCCGGGGCCAGATGTTCTCGCTTACCCAAGGCCTGGCCAGCAGCCTGGCCCCGGGCCGGCGGCCGCGTACCACGCTGTCCCCGAGCTTGGCCCTGCGCGGCGGCGAGCCCTACCTGGCGTTCGGCACGCCCGGAGGCGACCAGCAGGACCAGTGGACCGTCGGCTTCTTCCTCAACCACGTGCTGTTCGGCATGAACCTGCAGCAGGCGATCGACGCGCCCGCCTACCACACCGACCACTTCCCCTCGTCGTTCTACCCGCGCGGCTCCGTGCCGCGGTCGCTGGCGGCCGAGGCCCGCCATCCCGAGCCCGTGCTGGCTGACCTGCGCCGCCGCGGCCACCAGGTCACGGTTATGCCGCCGTGGTCGCTCGGACGGATCAGCGCGGTCGCGAGGGACCGCGGCTTCCTCTACGCGGGCGCGAACCCGCGCGGCATGCAGGGCTACGCCGTGGGCCGCTAGAGGTCAGAGAGGAAGAGCGAGGCCGGCCACGACGACGGCGGCCAGCGCGGCGAGCACCGCGATCACGTCGGCCGCCCGGCCCGTCTGGGCGGGCAGCGCAGCCGCGCCCACGGCCAGCACCAGCAGCCCCAGGCCGGCCGCGATCAACGGCGCCTGCGGCCGCAGCACGGCCGCCCGGGCCCGGGACTCCGCGAGGTGCGCGGCGAACAGGAACGCCAGGAGGGCCACGCCGAGCACGCCGGTGTGCCACGGCCGGGAGCGGTGCAGCGCCTCCAGCACCAGGGCCAGGATGACCACGCCCTGCGCCCACGGCACCGCGCGCAGCAGTTCGGCCGCCGTCTGCGCGGCCCGGGTTACGGGGTCGAAGTTCATCGCGTCCGACGCGGGACCGACCAGGAGGCTGGTCACGCTCGCCGCGGCGCAGAACGCGGCGATGACGACGATCACGCCCGCCGCGTGCGGGGCGCCGGACAGCGGGGCGGCCGACCAGGCCACGCAGCCCGCGGCCAGCAGCCCGGCCGCGGCGGCGCTGCCGTAGCCGCGAACGGAACCGCCGCCGGTCGCCGCGGTGCCGTCGGAAGCGGGCGCGCTCACCGGCGGGTCACCAGCACCCGCCGGGTGTACGGCGCCAGCGGCTCGTCCAGGCTCGCCACGCCGTCCCAGTGCACCAGCGGTATGCCCAGCTCGCGCAGCGAGAACCGGATCGCCTGCTGCTCCATCCGCCAGATGCGCAGCGCGAGGGCGCTGAGGCTTTCCCTCGGGCCCGACGGCTCGGCGTTCAGCACGTCGATGACCAGGATGGAAAAGCCGCGCTCCCTCAGATCCCTGATCGTCTCGACCAGCCTGCGGTCCAGCAGCGGGGTGAACACCAGGATCAGCGCGCCGGGCGGGAGCGCCGCCCGCGGCAGCCGCGCGATACCCGCCGCCCGGGTGGCCGGGCCGGCCGGGCCCGTCATCCGGCCGGCGGCCAGCATCAGGTCCATGATCCGGGAGTAGTGGCGGGCGCCGCTGGCGG
>DATAVV010000466.1:0-11895 GCA_036267555.1 Streptosporangiaceae bacterium
GGGGCCATGGCGGGCGGCGCGGGCTTCGACATCGCCGCGCGCAGCGGCCTAGCTACCGTCGGTGCGGCCGCCTGGCTGCTGGTGGCGGCCGCCGCCGTCGCGCTGAGCGGCCGCATCCGCGGGCGGTCCGGCGCCCTGCTCATCGGCACGGCGCCGGTGCTCGGGTTGCTGCTGTTCCTCCGGTCGAGTCCGTGGGTGATCGTCCCGGTCACCGTCGGCATCGCCGTACTAATCTTCACCGGCGTGTCGCTGGGTGCCGACGGCGGCAGGCTGAACATGACGTTCCCGGGCCTGGCCGCCCGCACCGGCCTGGCCCTGGGTCACCTCGGTCTCGGCCCGGGCCTGCTGTCTCCCGGCGGACTCGCGGCGGGCGGGGTGGCGCGCAGGCGAGCCCTCGCCCTGGGCCGCGGGGTGCTGCTGGGCGTGCCGGTCATGATCGTAGTCGGGGTGCTGCTCGGTCTGGCCGACCCGATCTTCCGGTCATGGTTCGACCTCCCGGCCATCCTCCAGCACCTGGCGCTGGTGGCGGTGGGCGCCTGGGCGGTCTTGGGGCTGCAGCGAGCCGCCAGCGCCGAGCGGCCCTCGCCATCCCTGCCGTCCGCTCCGGCCCTCGGCACGACCGAAGCGGCCGTGGTGCTGAGCGGCCTGTGCGCGCTCTACGCGGCGTTTGTCGTGGCCCAGTTCGTGGCGCTGTCCGGGGCCGGCCACCGCATCCTCGTCACCCACGGCCTGACCTACGCCGAGTACGCCCGCAGCGGCTTCTTCCAGCTCCTGGCGTGCGCTGCCATCACGCTCGTGGTGCTGCTCGGCGTGCACGCCTGCGCCAACCCAGCCCGCCCCGTGCTGCTCAGCCTGTCCGGGCTGACCGCGGCCCTGACGCTCGGGGTCGTGGTCGTGGCCGTCCTGCGGCTGCGGCTTTACGAGGCGGCCTTCGGCCTCACCATGCTGCGCCTGGCCTGCACGGTCGCCGCGGTGTGGATCGGCGTCGTGTTCGCTGCGCTGGGCGCCACCCTGGTGCGGCACGGGCTGCCGCGCCGGTACCTTCCGGCCGCGGTACTCATCTCCGGGCTGATCTTCGTGGCCGGGTGGGGGGCGGCGAACCCGGCGGCGATCGTCGCTCAGGCCAACCTGGGCCGGGCCGACCACGGGCGCACGTTTGACGTCCGTCACGCAGCCAGCCTCGGGCCGGACGCGATGCCCGCGCTGCTGGCCGGCCTACGAGAGTTGCACCAGGACCAGGCGGCCGGGCTGCGCAACGCGATCTGCGCCCAGCCGTCCTGGCCGGACGAGGGCGCGGCGTTCAACGTGTCCAAGGCCAGCGCCGACGAGGCACGGGCGCGGGCCTGCCACCAACCGGGCTGACCGGCACCGGGCGCGGGCTGAGGTGCTAGGAGGTCCGGCTGATCTCGATGTCGGGCAGGGGCACATGCCTGGCGGGCCGGCCGGCCTGGATCTCGTAGGCCCTTCCGGTGTCCGGCGAGTCCAGGATGTCGGCGGCCGCGGCGGCGATCTGCGCGGGGTCGGCGAGAGTTATCCCCTCGGCGATCAGCCTCTCGCGCCCGGCGGCGATGATCGGGGTGTCCACGAAGCCGGGGCAGATGGCGTTGAGCGTGATGCTCTCCTGGTAGAGGAGGCCAGCGACGGACCGGGTCAGCCCGATGAGACCGTGCTTGGCCGTGCTGTAGTACGGGTCGAACGGCGACGGCCAGATACCGGCCAGGCTGGAGGTGACGAGGATCGCGCCGCCGCCGCGGGCGCGCAACGCCGGAAGGGCCGCGTTCAGCCCGTAGACGACGCCGTCCAGGTTGACCTGGATGACCCGGTGATACCGGTCGGGGTCGAAGTCCCCGCCGACCAGAGGGCCCCCGCCGCCGATGCCGGCGTTGAGGCACACCGCGTCAAGACCGCCGAAGCGGTCGACGGTCTGGGCCACCGCGGCCTTGTTGGCGGCGAAATCGCTGACATCGGCGCGGATGAACAGGCCGCCGGTGGCGTCGGCCAGGCCCTCGCCCCCGGCCACGTCGATGTCGGCGATGGCCACCTGGTGGCCGGCCGCGGTGAAGTGGCGCACCATCGCGGCCCCGATGCCGCTGGCTCCGCCGGTGACCAGGATGACCCCCGGCTTGCGTAATGCCATCCGCCGACCTCCCTCGTGACCCGTCCCCGCCGGCACGCGAACACCATCATTCTGCTTTAACGCGGCGCCGGGGCTGGTCCCGTGTCCCTGGGCCAGCCGGGCCGAGGACCGCGCCTGACGACCCGGGACCTGGGAAATAACCGGTTGCGCTGCCGCGCCCGTGGTGTTGTATTCAAACGCTGTACGTGCACTGCCCGCGGGGCTGGTGCAACTGCCGCACCTAGTGTCTAAGGAGACCCAGATGCGCGGAGCGCACATGTTCACCAAGACGGCAATCTCCGCCTATCTAAGGGACATGACGCTTCGTGCGAACGCTCAATCTGGGAATCCTGGCGCATGTAGACGCCGGTAAGACAAGCCTCACCGAGCGGCTCCTCTTCGCCGCCGGGGTCATCGACGAGGCCGGCAGCGTCGATGACGGCACGACGCAGACCGACTCGCTCGCGCTGGAGCGCCAGCGCGGCATCACGATCAAGACCGCGGTCGCCTCGTTCGCGATCGGCGACACCAGCGTCAACCTGATCGATACGCCGGGTCACCCGGACTTCATCGCCGAGGTCGAACGCGCCCTGAGCGTGCTCGACGGCGCCGTACTGGTGATCTCGGCCGTCGAAGGGGTGCAGCCGCAGACCCGCATCCTCATGCGCGCGCTGCGGCGGCTGCACGTCCCGACGCTGCTGTTCGTCAACAAGATCGACCGGCGCGGCGCGGGCTACGAAGGGGTGCTGCGGGCGATCTCGGAGCGGCTGACACCCGCGATCGTGGCCATGGGCGCCGCGCACGACCTCGGCACGCCCGCGGCGGCGTTCACGCCCTGGGAGGCAGGCGACGCGGCCTTCACGACCAGGCTGGCCGAGGTGCTCGCCGAGCGGGACGACGCGGTCCTGGCCGCCTACGTGAACGGGGGCCCGGGCCTGTCGCCGCCGCGTCTGCGCCGCAAGCTCGCGGCGCAGACCGCGCGCATGCTGGTGCATCCGGTGTTCTTCGGCTCGGCGCTGACCGGCGCCGGGGTGGACACGCTGATGAACGGCATCGCCGGACTGCTGCCCACGGCCGGGCAGGACGCCGGCGGCCCGGTGTCCGGCCGGGTCTTCAAGATCGAGCACGGCGGGGCGGGCGAGAAGGTCGCCTACGTGCGGATGTTCTCCGGAACCGTGCGCACCAGGAACCGGGTCCGGTTCGGGGCCGGCGGCGAGCGGAAGGTGACCGCGATCAGCGTGTTCGCCGGCGGCGGGGCCGGGCGGCGCGAGGCGGTGTCCGCGGGCCAGGTCGGGAAGCTGCGCGGCCTGGCCGAGGTCCGGGTGGGCGACGCGATCGGCCCCTCACACCAGGACGCGGGCGCGCGCCAGGGTGCCGTCACACGCCAGGACGGCCCCTTCCGCCAGGACGCGGGCGCGCGCCAGTTCGCCCCGCCGACCCTGGAGACCGTGGTCATTCCCGCGGATCCCGGCGGCCACGGCGCGCTGCGGGCGGCCCTGGCCCAGATGGCCGAGCAGGACCCCCTGATCAACGTCCGCCAGGACGACGCCAGGCGCGAGATCTCGGTCTCGCTGTACGGGGAGGTCCAGAAGGAGGTCATCGGGGCCACGCTGGCCGCCGACTTCGGCATAGACGTGAGCTTCCGCCGGACCACCACGATCTGCGTCGAGCGGCTGGCCGGCACCGGGACCGCGGTCGAGCGGAAGCACCAGCCGCCCAACCCGTTCCTGGCCACGATCGGGCTGAGCATCGAGCCGGCCGGCCCCGGCTCGGGCGTGGAGTTCCAGATCGAGCCGGGGCTGGCGGGCATCATGCCGGCCGCGTTCTTCCGCGCGGTCGAGGACACGGTGCGGGAGACGCTGGGGCAAGGCCTTTACGGCTGGGAGGTCATTGACGCCTCGGTCACGATGACCCACTCGGGGTACGTGGGCAAGCACAGCATCGGCCACGCCCGGTTCACCAAGAGCCTGTCGAGCACCGGCGAGGACTTCCGCAAGCTGACCCCGCTGGTCGTGATCAGCGCGCTGCGGCAGGCCGGAACCGTGGTCTGCGCGCCCATTCACCGGTTCCGCCTGGACGCGCCCGCCGACACGGTCGGCGTGCTGCTGCCCGCCCTGACCCGGCTGCACGCGGTCCCGCGGACCCAGGTGACCCGCGGCGCGTCCGCCACGCTGGAAGGCGACATCCCAGCGGCCGAGGTACACGAACTGCGCCAGCAACTCGCCCCGCTGACCCGGGGCGACGGCGTCCTGGAGTGCGCCTTCGACCGCTACGAGCCCGTGACCGGCCAGTTCCCGGCCCGGCCCCGGTCCGACGACAACCCGCTCGACCGGGTCGAATACCTGCAGCGCGTCACCCGCCGGGCGAACGTCGCCGGCGGCCAGCGGACGAGCCGTTGACCGGGCCGGCGGCGGCCAACGTCACCCGGGCCGGTGTGATGGTCGCCGTGGTTTCACGTGGATCCTGACCGTGACCTGGCAAGTCCGCCGATGATACGGTCCGCGAACGGGCGAATAACGACCCGAGGGAGGGCCCATGAACAGAGTGGTCACCGGGTTTGACGGCAGCGGCAAACCCGCGGTCATCCGGCAGGGCGAGCCGCCGACCGTCATCCACGCCGGCCGGTACACCACCACCGAGCTGTGGGCGTCGCGGCGCGGCCCGATCCAGGTCACCGACGCCGACGCCACCGTCGGCGAGTGGGCGCTCGAACCGCCCGCGGGCGGCGCCTGCTTCCGGGTCGTCGAGATCGCGCCGGGCCCCGGCGACGAGGACGCGGACTCCGCCAGCGAGTCGGGTCAGGACGCCAACGACGACGGCGGGCTGACCGCCGAGCAGGAGGGCTACCAGGACGCGCACGCCACGGCCACGCTCGACTACGTCACGGTGCTGCGCGGGGAGGTCACGCTCGTGGTCGGGGACACCGAGGTGACGCTCGGACCTGGCGACAGCGTCGTGCAGCAGCCCGGCGTCCCGCACGACTGGCAGAACCGCTCCGCCGAGCCCGCCGTCATGGTCGGCACGCTGCTCAGCGCTCTGTAACCCAAGCCCAGTAACCCAAGCCCTGTAACCCAGCGCCAGGCAACCCGGTCCCCTCCAGGTCACGCCCGGGCGGCGGTGACCCGGTTGCCGGCGTCGGACGACCGGGCGTAGACACGCTCGCCGATCGGCTCCGCCGCGCCGCCGAGCAGGTCCAGCATGCCGGGGTCGTCGCCGCGGGCGAGGAAACGCCGCCCGTCGGCCTCGAGGCGGCCGACGACGATGCCGGTGCGGGCGCCGTCGCGGCGGTGCTTGACCGTGTAGGTCTCGATGACCGCCCAGCCGTCGGCGCGGTGGGCCTGCGCCGGCGCGGCCCAGCCGTCGACCTCGGCCTGCAGGTCAGCGCCGGTGTCCGGCGACCAGGCGGCGGGCGCGGTCGAGTAGATGCCGGCCGAGTACTTGCTCATGATGCCGCCGTTGGCGCCGACGAACCCGTAGCCGCCGGGACGGGCGCGGACCCGGGACACGGTCTCGGCGATGGCGTGCATCGAGTAGTTGTTGCCCGCGCCGCCGAAGAACGGCAGGCCGCCGGTAACGGTCAGCCCGCGCGGGTCGTCGGGCCGCAGGCCGAGTCCGTCGCAGATGTTGAACACCGGGACCGGGAAGCAGCTATACAGGTCGATCGTGGTCAGGTCCGCAGCCGAAAGTCCCGCCAGGTCCAGGGCGCGGCGGGCCGCCATGGCGGACGCGGGGCTGGCCGACAGGTCGGCGCGGTCGAACAGGTCACGCTCGCGCAGGTCGGCGCGACCGTGCAGGAACACCCACCGGTCCTGCGGGACGCCCAGCCTGCGCGCCGCGTTAACCGACATAATCATCAACGCGGCGCCCTGGTTGACCTTTTCGCGCGCCACGATGTACCTGGTGTACGGGTCGGCGATCGGCCGGTTCGCCTCGCTCGGCGCGACCAGTCCGGCGGCGGTGCGCACGGTGGGCGCGGCCGCGTGCGGGTTGCCCGCGGCGACCCTGGTGAACGGGGCGAACAGCGCGCCCATCGCCGCGGCGTACTCGGCGCGGGTCAGCCCCAGCCGGGCCCGGCGCGCGTTCTCGGCCAGCGCGTACTGGCTCGGCGTGCCGGTCAGCCCGTGCGCGGCCTGGTGTGGCGAGAACATGCCGTCCAGGCCGTAGCCCCGGTCCTCCAGGCTGCCGTCGGCGTGCTCGCTGAAGTCGGGCCGGTCGTCGGCCGACGCGTAACGCTCGACGGTCGAGATGGCCTCCGCGCCGAAGACCACCGCCACCTCGCTGCGACCGGCCGCGATCGTCGCGGCCAGTTCGCTGACCAGGTGCTGCGGCGCCTGGCCGCCACCGACCTCAAGGATCGCGCGGGCGGGCGCGGCCCCGAGCCGGCCGGTGACCGAGCGCGGGTAGTTGTCGGACAGGCCCAGCCGGGCCGGGGCGGCCGGGTGGGAGATCTCGAACTGGCGCACGCCCGCGGCGGTGTCGATCGCCGCGGTCAGGGCGGCCGGGTTCGCGCCGGTGTCGTTCAGCGCGGCCGCGACCGCGGCGGCGGCCAGGTCCACCGGGGACCGGCGCTGGTAGCCGGGCTCGTCCAGGCGCTCGGAGACCTGGCCGGCGCCGACCAGCACGGGCGTGCCGGGATGGAGGTCGCCGCGACCGGCCGACTTGCTCATGTATGTTCTCCCGCTCGCATGGGCAGGCTCCGCGGCGCGTGGCCGGACAGGGTGGAGTGGCTGGACAGGGTCGTTGTGGCTAATTATCGGCTGCCGCGCGATTTGGCTCGGTTGATGGGCTACTTTCCGGTGCGGCTGGGGCAGTATTGAGAGGTGAGCGCCGACGGCTTCGCGAACTCGGGTGGTCCGCAGGACCGGGTCGCTGACTTAAATTCCCTGGCGCCCGGAAGCCACCTGTGTTTTTTCTTTGCTGACGAGGCCGAGCTGAACCGGGCGGCCGCAGCGTTCGTCGGCAGCGGCCTCGACGAGGGCGACCAGGTGCTTTACGTGGCGAGCGGCCGGTCCGCGTTTGGGGCGCGATCCTCCTTAACCGAAAGCGGCGCCGCGACCGACGACCACCTCACCAGCGGCCAGCTTGTCGTGCGCGGCTTCAGCGAGGTCTACGGCTCAGCCGACAACCTGGATATCGCGGAGATCGCCGGGAGCCTGCGCGCCGCGGCGGGCCGGTCGCGCGACGACGGCTTCCCCGGATTCCGGGTCGCGGCGGAGATGGAGGACCTGGTCCAGGCGCTGGGCTCCCTCGAGCTGGTCCGGCTCTGGGAACGGCTGTGCTCGCGGGTGCAGCAGGAGGAGGGCTTCAGCTCGGTCTGCCAGTACAGCCAGAGCCACTTTGACGACCCGGCCCAGATGAACCTGATCGCGGTCGAGCACACCGCGCTGGCGCCCGCCTGGGTGCCGCAGCCGCTCGCCCGCTTCCACGCCACCAAGAAGCCGTGGGGCCTGCAGGTGGCCGGGGAACTGGACGCATCCAACCGCGCCGCGTTCGGCCGGGCGCTGCAGGCCCGGCTGGCCACTCGCCCGCGCCTGCGCCTGGACGTCAGGGATCTGTCCTTCATCGACATGGGCAGCCTGGCGGATCTCTACGAGTCCGCCGCCAAGCTGCCCTGGCATGGCCGTATCGTGCTGGCCGGGGTCTCGATTCAGCTCCGCCAGATGATCGAGATCGCCGAGTTCCGCCACCCGCAGGTGGTGATCGAGTCATGACCGCGGACACGGCCGCCGAGCACCGGGCCCTGGCTGTGACTCCGTCCGGCCGCCATGGCTAAATGCGCGGTGGCGCGCAGACCCTCATGGGGCGTCCGCGCCGAGGCGGGTTAGCAGCGCGGCGCGCGACTCCGGCCGCAACGCGTAGACCAGCGTGAACATGGCTTCCCTGGCCAGCCGCTGGCCGTGGTCGGCCCGCAGCAGGGACTTGCTGCCCGTCGCCGTCATGAGCGCGGACGCGGCGCGCAGCGCGAGTTCCCCGGCCGCGGCCCGCGCGGCCGCGGTGCCGGGGCCCAACTGGTCGAGTTCGGCCCGCAGCGCGGCCAGTTCGGCGTCCAGCGGCGTCGGGCCCAGCATCCGGCAGCAGCGCGCCGCGACCCCGAGAGCCAGCGCCGCGTGGACGCGCAGGACCTCGGGCGGGGTGGCCGGCCCGGCCGGGTGCTTGTCCGTGACCCGGTCGCGCGGCACCGCAAGCCGGTCGAACGTGACCCGCACGGTGGCCGTCGCGTTGAGCGCGGCCAGGGCGACGGGCTCGACGCGGACCGAGGGCCCTTCGGCCGCGTCGACCAGCATCCAGACGACCTCGCCGTCGGTGGCCCGCGCCGCCGCGTGGACGACGTCGATCCGGCCCCACCCGGACACGAAGGGTGAGACGCCGTCCAGCCGCCAGCCGTCTCCCTCGGGCTCGGCGCGCAGCGTGGGCCTCGGCAGCGCGCCGCCGAGCGCCAGGCCGGCCCGCACCTCCCCGCGCGCCAGCGGGGGGAGCCACTTCCTGGCCAGTTCCGGCTGATCGCCCGCGGACAGCCGGAACACAAGCCCGGTGTGCTGCATCAGCACGAAGGCTGTGGTCAGGCAGCCGCTGGCCAGCGCTTCCTGGACCGCGCACGCGGTGAAGAAGCCGGCGTCGAGGCCGCCGAACTCCTTCGGCGCCGCCACGCCGTACAGCCCGGCGCCAGCCAGCGCGTCGAGCAGTTCGCGCGGGAGGATGTCGCTGGCGTCGGTTTCCAGCGCGGCCGGAAACAGCACGTCGTCGGCGATCTGCTGGGCCACCCGGACGATATCCACTCTCCCGACCCTATAGATCGCCCGGTCACTCCCAGTCCCCCAGTCACGGCCTCCGGCTGGGGGGTTTTCCATGATCTGGGTGAATTGCGCGTGATATGCGCGCGTGAAGAACCCAGATCATGAAAAGGACCGAAGGGGGGCGGGTGTGGGCGGGGGGAAACGGGACGGCTGGGGGTAGTCGGGCAGGGCGATGTCGCCCGCCTTGGCGAACTGGGTGGCGATCAGGGCCCGCATCGGCCAGCGGGTCATCCAGCGCATGGAGATCATGCGCATCCGGATCACCGCCCGCCGGCTCGGCGCGAATCCGGCCACGCCGCCGGGCGGGAACTCCTGCCCGCGCGCCACGTAGGGCCGCATGACCTCCTCGTACCGGCGGAACGCGGCGACGTGGTCGCCGTGGCTCCGCTCGAGTTCGCCGGCCAGCACGTAGGCGCCGACCAGGGCCAGGCTGGTACCGAGCCCGGTCAGCGGCGTCGGGGAGTACCCGGCGTCGCCCAGGAGCACGGCCCGCCCGGCCGACCACTGGTCGAGCCGCACCTGGCCCATGGAGTCGAAGCAGAAGTCGGGCGCGGTGTGCATGGCCGCCAGCAGTCGCGGCACCTCCCACCCGACCCCGGCGAAGGCCCGGGCCAGGAGTTCCCGCTGGGCCGCGAGGTCACGACGGTCGTAAGGCAGCGGGGCCGAGCGGAAACTCAGGCCGGCCTTGACCTCGCCAGGCAGCCGGCCGGGCCGGGCCGAGGCCACGCGGCCGCCCGGCGCGTTGTGCATGAGGAACCAGCCGCCCAGGTCGAAGTCGGCGGGCGCGGTGAACCAGGCCGTGTAGCAGCCGATTGGCTGGACGCATGCGGACTCCGGGCCGAAGGCCAGGCCGCGGACCGCCGAGTGCAGCCCGTCCGCGCCGACGACCAGGCCGAACCGGCGCGGCGCGGCCTTCTCGAACGTCACGCTGGCCCCGGTGTCATCCTGGTCCAGCGCGGTGATCGTATCGTCGAACAGGTACTCGGTGTCACCGGCCGTCGCCTCGTACAGGACCTGCCCGAGGTCACCGCGCAGCACTTCGATCTCGGAGACGATGCCCTCGCCGCCGAACGCGTCGGCCGGCATATGCGCCTTGGCGCGGCCCTTCGCGTCTACGAACGCGATGCCACGCTGGTCCAGGCCGACCGCGCGGACCCGGTCCATGAGGCCCATCCGCTCGACCACGGTGCGCCCGGCGCCGCGCAGGTCCACGGCCTGGCCGCCGGGCCGCGGGGCGGGCGCCCGCTCGACCACGGTGGGGTTGAAGCCGCGCTGGCGTAGCCAGTACGCCAGCGCCGGGCCGGCGATGCCGGCCCCGGAGATGAGGATGTCTTTGTTCTGCATAGTACGCAGCGTACAACGTATATATACACCGTTGCAACCGCACTATGCGCTGGTAGGCTGCGGTTATGAGCGGCAATCGCACTAGTACACCGACACGGATGACCGGCGGGAAGAGCGGCGTTCGCGGCGTCGGCCCAGCACGTCGGCTATCATCCGGCCCAGGCAGGTGCACTAGTACACGCAGAGGCCGGGGTGTCTGAGGTGGATCAGAAAGACCCGCCGTACGCACGGATCGCGGCGGAGGTGCGGCACCGGATCGAGACCGGTGAACTCGCGCCCGGCAGCCGCGTGCCGTCCACCCGCGAGATCACCGCGCGGTGGGGGGTGGCGATGGCCACCGCCACCAAGGCCCTCGCCGCCTTGCGTGACCAGGGCCTGGTGCGCGCGGTGCCGGGGGTCGGCACGGTCGTCGCCGAGGGTGCCTCCGCAGCGCCTTCCGCGCCCGCCCGTTCGCTGCCGCCCGCGCCGGGACGACGCCCGGCCCGGACAGCGGGCGCGCGGACAGCGGGCGCGCGGACAGCGGGCCCGGGGGCGGACGCGGGGGCCGCGGGGGCGAGGGGCGCGGGGGCGGCGGGCGGCCCGGCGCGGGAGATCTCCGCGCGGATCGTCGCGGCCGCCATCGAGGTCGCCGACGCCGAGGGCCTCTCCGGGGTGTCCATGCGCCGGGTGGCCACGGAGATCGGCGTGGCCACGATGTCGCTGTACCGCCACGTCGCGGACAAGGACGACCTGGTGGTGCAGATGATCGACGCGGTGTTCGGCCAGTGGCAGCTTCCGGCCGACCCGCCCGAAGGCTGGCGCGAGCGCCTGGAACTCGCGGGCCGGACGCTGTGGTCGATGTTCCGCCGGCACCCGTGGCTCGCCCCGGCCATGTCGGTGACCCGGCCGCAGCCCGCCCCGGCGGCGATCCCGTACGCCGAGTGGGTGCTGGCCGCGCTGGACGGCCACGGACTCGATCTGGCCACCAGGCTAACCGCGCACATCACGCTGTTCGGCTACGTGCGCGGCACGGCGGTGAACATCGAGCTGGAGGCGGAGGCCGAGGCCGCTTCCGGCCTCGGCAACGACGAGTGGATGGACGCCCAGGGACCGGCCCTGCGGTCGATCGTGGCCAGCGGGAACTTCCCGCAGCTCGAGCAAGTCTTCGCCGCCGATTATGACTTCGACCTCGACGAGCTTTTCGAGTTCGGCCTGCAGCGCCTGCTCGACGGCCTGGCCGTGCTAATCGAACCGCCGTGCTAATCGAACCGCCGTGCTGATCGAACGCCGCACTGATCGGCTCGCCGTGGGGGCGACCAGGCCGGCCGGGGTGCCGCGTTAAAGCTGAATCACCGGGTGACCGCCTGCTTGACCAGCGTGCGGCCGAAGTCCCACATCAGCCCGCTGCCCTTGTGGGCCTCCTTCATGACATCGGCGAACGCCTCGCGGAACATGTCCACCTCGGCGTCGCCGATGGTCAGCGGGGGGAGCAGCTTGATCACTTCGGTGTGGTCGCCGGAGACCTGGGTCAGGATGCGGTGCCGCTGGAACAGCGCGACGACCACCATCTGCGCGAACAGGCCCGTGCGGGCGGCCTGCAGCATGCTCCAGCCGGGCCGCAGCTTCAGCGAGCGGGGCTTGCCGAACTCCAGGCCGATCATC
>DATAVV010000467.1:0-11816 GCA_036267555.1 Streptosporangiaceae bacterium
TCCGGCCGGCGCTGGTTCGTCATGACCCCAAACCGGGGGTCACGGATCCCTTGCAGCAAGGCAAGAACGCGTTGTGCCTGGTGGCTGGCTATTTCCGGGGTATTTAGCGAACTCGCGGGAACCCTGGCCCGCAACTTCTCCCGCCAGAACAGCGCGGCGAGCCGCCGGAACTCGCGGAGGCTGGCTTTCTCGGGCGCGGCCAGATCAAATCTGCTGGTCACGGTCTCCGCGTTAAGCCGCGCGTCCCGTTTACACCCCGCTTACACCCGGCTTAACTCCGCCACGCCGATACGTGCCCGACAAGTAATGCCAGTTCAAAGGGCTTCCGGTACCCCTGTCGCTGCGGCCCGTGTCTTCGAAGCCCACGACCGGAGATGTGGCTACCGTCCCATAGGAAATTGGCCGTGCCGGGGTTGCGGGTGTCACAGCGGCCGCGACTGGGGGCGGCGGGCGCGGAACGTGGTTACCTCGTCGTAGCCGGCCGCCCGGGCCATCGCGGTCAGGTCACCGATCCGCCAGGAGACGTGGTCAAGCTGGTGCCCGTCCGAGGCGGTCGTGATCGGGACCTCGAGCTTGCGGAAGCGGTCCAGCAGCGCGGGCGCGGGGTAGGCCTCGGCACACGGCTTGCGCCAGCCCGAGGAGTTGAGTTCGGCGGCGAGCCCGCAGGAGCGCGCGGCCTCCGCGATCCGGTCGTAGAACTCGTCGGGGGCGGCCGGCCGGCGCCCGGTGACCTTGACCACGTCGGGATGGGCCAGCACGTCCACGGCCCCGGTGCCGGCCAGTTCCTCCAGGGCCCGGGTGTACTCGTCCCAGGCCCGCTCGACGCTGCGGTTGGCCCACTCCTGCTGGGCGGCGGCCATGTCCATCACGTCGAAGAACCACGCGCCGACCCAGTGCACGCTGCCCAGCAGCACGTCGAAGGGATAACCGCCCAGGAGCGCGGCGACATCGGCCATCCGGCCCGGTATGTAGTCCACCTCCAGGCCGATCACGACCGGCAGGCCGGCCGCGCGGGCGGCCAGCGCGGTCTCGACGTACTGGTCGAGGTCGGCGCCGAGTTCGGCGTCCCAGACCTCGGCCGCCTCGGCTCGCAGGGCGGGGTTCGGGTCGCTATCCCACCAGCCGCGCACCAGCGCATCGAACTGGGCGAAGCGTGAGGTGTGCTCGGTGACGGCCAGTTCGCGCACCCCCAACTCGGCGGCCCGGGCACAGTATCCGGCCAGTTGCTCGACCGTGGCCTGCAGCGACAGATGCGGCTCGTGGCGCCACAGGTGGACGTGGTAGTCGATCACAGCAGTCCTCTCGCTCCTCCCGCCCGGGGGCGTGGCATGCTGGACAGCAGGTGAGCACGGCGTTCCCGAGCCGGGAGGACAACGGTGTCCCAGCAATATCCGCGTTTCCGGCCGATCCTGGACCAGTTTGCCCCGTACAAGCCGGGCAAGGCCCCCTCAGCCCCCCAGGGTCGCTCGTTCAAGCTGTCCTCGAACGAGTCGCCCTACGGCCCGCTGCCCTCGGTCCTGAAGGTCATCGCCGAAGCGGCGGGCAACGTGAACCGCTACCCCGACCACGGGGCGGCCGAGTTGACCGGCGCGATCGCGGAGCATTTCCGCGTCCCCCCGGCCCATGTGGCCCTGGGCTGCGGGGGAGTCGGCGTGCTCCAGCAACTGCTGGAGACGGTGGGCGAGCCCGGCGCAGAGGTTCTGTACGCTTGGCGTTCGTTCGAGGCGTACCCCTACCTTTCGGACCTGGCCGGCGCGACCTCGGTGCGGGTGCCACTGCGCGGCGAAGCTCACGATCTGGCCGCGATGGCTGGCGCGATCACCGAGCGGACCCGGCTGGTCTTCGTCTGCAGCCCGAACAACCCCACCGGCACCGTGGTCCACCGCGTCGAGCTCGAGGAGTTCTTGGCCCAGGTACCACCAGACTGCCTGGTCGTGCTCGACGGGGCCTATGCCGAGTACGTCCGGGATCCCGAAGTGCCGGACGGCATCGAGCTGTACCGCGACCGGCCCAACCTGGCCGTGCTGCGGACGTTCTCCAAGGCTTACGGGCTGGCTGGGCTGCGGGTTGGCTTCCTGATCGGGCACGAGCCGGTGGCGGCCGCGGTCCGCAAGGCCATGCTGCCCTTCACCGTGAACGCGCTGGCCCAGGCGGCGGCGATCGCGTCGCTGGAGGCCGAGGCCGAGTTGCTGGAGCGCGTGGAGACAGTGGTCGGGGAGCGGCGCAGGGTCCGGGCCGGGTTGCTGGCCCAGGGCTGGAGCGTGCCGCCGACAGAGGCCAACTTCGTCTGGCTGCCGCTCGGGGGCGACACCGAGGATTTCGCCGCGGCCTGCGACCGCGGAGGCGTGAGCGTGCGCCCGTATCCGCCGGACGGGGCCCGGGTGTCGATCGGGGATCCTGAAGCCAACGACGCGTTCCTCGCCGCGGCGCGGGCCTACCCCCGCCGCCACTGAGCCGGCGTCGCGAACGGGAGCCCGTCGCGCTCCCCGGCCAGCCGGATCAGCACCGCGGCCCAGGTCCGGAACGGGCGCCACGGCTCCGCGATGCGCTGCACGGTCTGATCATCGGGAGCCCCCGGCAGCCCGTAGTAGTGCCCCAGGTAGGTCCGGAACCTCGGCTCGTCCAGGCTCAGCGCGTCGGTGACTCCGGTGGAGCGCAGGCGGACCAGGTCCGCGTAGAACGGCCCCAGTCCCGGGATGGTCCGCAGCGCGGCGTGAGCCTGGGCGGGGTCCATCGACGCGAGCACGCCGGGGTCGAGTTCCCCGTCGAGTGCTCGCTGCGCGACCCCGTGCAAGCGCTCGATGCGCTGCGGCTCGAGGCCGGGAAAGGTGTCCAGGTCGAGCAGTTGATCCGGTTTCGGGAAGGAGTACTCGGTCTCACCCGCGAGTTCGAACGGCCGGCCCGTGGCCTGGCTCAGGCGGCGCCGCAGCGCGGCCGCCTGAGCGCGCTGCCGCCGCTGCGACAGCATGGCCCAGGCCGCCGCCTCGTACGGGGAGTGGAAGAGCACCGGGCGCAGGCCAGGATGCTCCGCCTGGAGCCGCCCGAGTACCGGGTCCCGGCGGCCCGCGTCGATCCACCCCCGGGCCGGGCGGTCGACCGAGAGGATGCGCCGCACCTGCCGCTCGGCCGCCGCGACGGCGGAGGACCCACTGACCCCGCTGATCTCGGCGGTGAGGCCGCCGTCGGGGCCTTGCCGCACGACCACGCCCGCCTGGTGCCCGAAGTCGTCGGTCACGAACGCGAGCCGCATCGTCACGTCGCCGCCCGGGCTTGGCCGGCCCATGTTCGGCCCGAACCCGAAGCCGGCCGCCGCGGCCAGCGAGAACGGCCCGTCCACCGGCATCCGCACTAGCTCCGTCATGAACACCTCCACACGGCAGCACCCGCAGACCCCGGCACCGCCCGGTACCCCGCCCGCACGGCCCCGGGCACCCCCGTTGACACGGCCCCGGGTACCCCCACTCACGACTTGTATCAGGTGGTTGCGACATTCCCCGGACTGGCGCGGCGGGGCCGCGCCTCCTTAACCTGTGCCTGGCGGCACCGATACGGAGGGCTGAGCAGGGTGATGGCTTGAGCAGGGTGAAGGTTCGCGTGCTCCACGAGAACCCGGACTGGTTCGCCCCGCTGGGCGAGGCACTCGACGCGGCGGGCGTGCCACACGAGCAGTGGCTGCTCGGTGACGGCGTGGTGGACCTGGACGACGAGCCGCCGCCGGGGGTGTTCTGGTCGCGGATGAGCGCGTCCTCGCACACCAGGCAGCACCCGCACGCCAAGGATCACGCCCGGGCCCTGCTGGGCTGGCTGGAGACCCACGGCCGGCGCGTGGTGAACGGGCGTCGCGCGCTCGAGTTGGAGGTGAGCAAGGCAGCCCAGCTCACCGCGCTGCGGGCGGCCGGGTTCGATGTGCCCCGCACGCTCGCAGTGGCCGCGACCGCCGCGTTGCCCGCCGCGGCCAGGAAGCTGCCCGCCCCGTTCATCAGCAAGCACAACCAGGGTGGCAAGGGCCTGGGCGTGCGCCTATTCTCCAGCCACGACGAGTTCGATGCCTACCTGGTCTCGCCGGAGTACCAGGCCCCCGTGGACGGCATGACCCTGCTGGAGGAGTACCTGCGCGCCGCGGAGCCGTTCGTCACCAGGGTCGAGATTGTCGGCGGCGCGTTCGCGTACGCGATCACCGCGGACACCGCGCGGGGCGGTTTCGAGCTCTGCCCGGCCGACGCGTGCGCCGTGGACCAGGCACCGGGCCAGGGTCCCGAGCTGTTCGCGCTCCGCGAGGGATTCGATCACCCGATCATCGGGCGGTACCTGGACTTCGCCCGCGCGCAGGGCATCGAGATCGCCGGGTTCGAGTTCATCGAGACGGCGGACGGCCGCCTGGTGACCTACGACATCAACACGACCACCAACTACAACGCGACCATCGAGGCCGCGGCGCCCCGGCCCGCGCTGCCCCAGGTGGCCGCCTTCCTGGGCCGGCTGCTGGCCGAAGAGGCAGCGGCACTTTCGCACACCCACCCCGCCTGATTGGCACACACGAGTAGGGAGACGAGTCGGCTAATGCGGTTCGGATACTGGATGCCGATCTTTGGCGGATGGCTGCGCAACGTCACGGACGAGGGCATGACGATCGACTGGCCGTACCTGCGCGACCTCGCGGTGGAGAGCGAGCAGCACGGCTTCGAGCTGACGCTGATCGCCGAGCTGAACCTGAACGACATCAAGGGTCACCGCGCGCCGTCGCTGGACTGCTGGACGCTGGCCCCGGCCATCGCCGCGGTCACCGAGCAGCTCGAGTTGATGCTCGCGGTCCGGCCCAATTACCACTCGCCTTCGCTGACCGCCAAGGCCCTGTCGACGCTGGACACGATCGCGCCGGGCCGGCTGTCGCTCAACGTGGTGTCGTCCTGGTGGAAGGACGAGGCGAGCCAGTACGGCGCGCCGTTCGACGTGCACGACGCCCGGTACGAGCGGACGCAGGAGTGGCTGGACATCGTGGCCCGGCTGCTGCGCGAGCCGACCGTCACCCACCAGGGCCCGCTGTACCGGCTCGAGGGGGCCGTGCTGGAGCCCAAGCCCAGCCGGCCGCCCACGGTCTACATGGGCGGCGAGTCGCCCCGGGCCAGGCAGATCGTCGCGTCCCAGTCCGACGCCTACGTCATGCACGGCGACGCCCCCGAGGTCATCGCGGAGAAGGTCGCGGACCTGAGCGCCCGGCGGGCGCAGACCGGGCAGCCGCCGCTGGTGTTCGGCGTGTCCGGCTTCGTGATCTGCCGGGACACCGAGGCCGAGGCCAAGGCCGAACTGGATCGTATACTCGACGTCCGGTCCTCGCCCGAGGCTTACGCCTCCTACCAGGACTTTGTCGAGGGCTCCCAGCTCGAATCGCGGGTCGCCCTTGAGGAGTACAGCGTCTCCAACCGGGGCCTGCGCAGCGGCCTGATCGGCACCCCCGATCAGATCATCGACCGCCTCCGCGCCTACGAGCAGGCCGGTGTCGGCCTCATGCTGCTGCAGTTCTCCCCGCAGCGCGAGGAGATGGCCCGCTTCGGCAAGGACGTGATCAGCCGCTACCCCGGCCGGGGATAGCCGCATCGGTCACTCGTCACAGCTACCGCGGCCGCCGAGGCTACGGGGCGGTGCTGACCCTCCGGGCCCAAGCACGCATCCGTTCTCTGAGTGCTGACGTGTCAGCCGGACTCATGCCGTAGGGCCGGAACAGGCGGTCCGGAAGGCGGTCGATCGCCGCGAGCGCCTCCGCAAACCTCGCATGATCGAAGCCGGGATCGTCGTCCGCTGCCTGCGTGAAGTTGAATCCGGCGCTGGCCTCAGCGAAAAGGTCGACGCGCTCGTACATCACATTCCGCTCTGCCGGATCATCCAGATGGAACTCAGTTCGATCGGACCAGTCCAGGCGCAGCGGCAACTGGACGACGCCGCCCGGCCATGGTCATAAGCGTAGCCGAGACGTAACGGCTCGTCCCTGACTGCCGCCTTGTCCTCCCGGACCGGTTCCTAGTCTCTCGGCCGGGGCGGAACAAACCCATAGGGCTTTACAGGCCGCCGGCGACGCGGAGGACGGCGCCGGTCACGTAGGCCGCTTCGGGGCCGAGCAGCCAGGCGATGGCCGGGGCCACGTCGTCGGGCTCGCCGGCCCGGCCGAGCGGTATGAGCTGGGCCACGCGGTCGGGGCGGCCAGGGTCGCCCGCGGCCGCGTGAATGCCGGTGCGGACGGTTCCGGGGGCCACCGCGTTGACGCGGATCTGGTCGGCGGCCAGTTCCTTGCCCAGGCCGTAGGTGAGCGCCTCGACCGCGGCCTTGGCCGCGGCGTAGTGGACGTACTCGCGGGGCGATCCGAGCGTCGACGCGGCCGAGGAGACGTTGACGATCGCTCCGCCACGCCCGCCCCGGCGCACGGACATGACCAGGGCGGCCTGCCGGGCGCAGAGGATCACGCCTAGCAGGTTGACGTCGATGACCTCGCGGATCACGGGCACGGGGGTGTCGGCGAGCTCACCGATGTGGACGGTGGCGCCGGCGTTGCTGACCACGCCGGTCACCGGGCCCAGTTTGTCGCCGGCCGCGGAGAACAGCCGCTCCACGTCGGTCTCGCGGGTGACATCCGCCTTGATCGTCACGCACCGGGCCCCGGCCGCCCGCACCCGCGCGGCGGCCTGCCCGGCGGCGCTGTCGTCCCGGCGGTAGGCGAGCGCGAGGTCATGACCGGCCCCGGCCAGGCGGACGGCGGTGGCGGCTCCGATGCCCCGGGTGCCGCCGGTGATGACCGTGACCGGCGGGTCGCCGTTCGGCATTTGTGACTACCTCCAGCGGGCAGGCTAAGGCGTGAGTGTAGCCGTCGCCGTGCAGATGCCATGGCTTCCCGGCGGGCTCGCTCACGAGCCTCGCCAGGTCCCGCTTGGCCATCTTGCCCTTCCTAGTCGGCGCACGGTACCATGCACTGCATGGAACCCGGCGAGGACACTGACTGGCTGCCTCAGGTCCGGAGGGGCGTGGCCGAGAAGTGCGTTTTGGCCCTGCTCGTCCGGGGGGAAATGTACGGGTTCGAGCTGGCGCGTGAACTCGGGGCACGGGGGCGGATCATCGGCAGCGAGGGGACGCTCTACCCCCTGCTCGCCCGCCTGCGGCGCAACGGCCTCGTCGAGACGTCATGGCGGGAGTCGAACGCCGGCCCGCCTCGCCGCTATTACCACCTCACGAGGGACGGAGAACTAGCCCTCGCCAGCTTCACGAAACAGTGGCGGGTTTTCCGCGACGCCGTCGACGAAATCCTCAGCGAAGGGAACTAGGAATGACTTCGAGGCAAACCGTCGGCGAGGCCGACAAGCTCGTCCGGCGCTATCTGGCGCAACTGGACGCGGCGCTGCAGGGCGTCGACGCCTCCCGGAGGGAGGAGATCCTCACCGAAGTGCACGGGCACATCGACGAGGGGCGGGCCGGGCTCGATCCCGACGACGCAGCGAGCGTCCGGACCCTCCTCGACAGAGTCGGCGACCCCGCCGCCATCGCCGCCGAGGCAGGCGCACCGCCCCCCGGCAGCCGTCGCTGGGACGCGTGGGCGCCGTGGCTGATCATCTTCGGCCCGGTCGCGAGCGGGCTGGGCTGGATCGCCGGGATGCTGATCCTGTGGACCTCCCCGACGTGGAGCCGGCGCGACAAGCTGATCGCCACCTTCGTGCCGCCCGTCGGCCTGGCGGCTCTTTTCTTCGGCCTCGTGACCGCACTCTCAGCGTCTGCTGGCTGCCCGGGGCCAGCTAGCTGCACGGCCAGCAAGATCACCCTTCCGCTCGGAGTAGCCATACTGCTGGTCGTCGTCGGTCTCGCCGCTCACCTGCTGCCGCCGGTCCACCTGATGCGGATGCGTCGTCGGCAGCGCTTCGCCTTTGCCTGATCAACCCGCCGATCTGTCAACCGGATCGACCCTGCCGTGAGTCAAGTGCCGCCTGAGGAAGGACTGCAGTGCCCGGTCAGCCACGTTTCCCCCGCACCGGCCTCGGACCCGCTCGTCCTGGCCGCCGCAGGCACAAGCCTGCAAGCCAGCCCGGCAACCGGTGCGTACATCGGCGAGACCGCCCGGAATTTGGCTGGGCCAGCGGAACCAGCGCCGCCGCCCCGCTGTGGGCCGCTGTCATCGCCCTGGCCGACCAGTACGCCGACCGGCACCTCGGCTTCGTCAGTCCCGCCCTCTACCGGATCGGTCACAGCGTTCGCTACCACCAGGCGTTTCACGACGTGACCACGGGAACCAAAACCGTTAAGTACCCCGCGCAGACCATCACCGGCTACCAGGCCGCGCCCGGCTGGGACCCGGTCACCGGCTGGGGAAGCCCCAACGCGCAAGCACTCGTCCCCCTGCTCGCCCGGTACGTCAGCCCATGACCCCGGCCGGGCGGAACTGATCTGCCCGGCCTGCTGCAGACGGAAGGCTACGCGCGGGCCCTGCTGACCAACCGCATCGCCGCCACCGACGACACCGAGGAGATCGTGGCCGCGCGGATGGAACGCCAGGCGATCCTGGCCCGGGAACAGCCGCCGGAACTGTGGGTGCTCATCGACGAGGCCGTGCTGCGCCGGCCGGTCGGCGGCGCCGCCGTCATGCGGGAGCAGGTCAGCGAACTGGTCAAGGCGGCCCGGCGGCCGAACGTCATCATCCAGGTCGTCCCGGCCACGACGGCGGTGCACGAGGGACTGCGCGGAGTGGGCTTTATCATCGCGGATATCGACGATGCGCGGCCGGCCGCCTATCTGGACACGGCCCTTCGCGGGCTGGTCATCGAGGACAGCGACGACATCGATGCCCTGATGGCCACCTGGGATAAACTCCGGGCAGAGGCGCTGCCGCGCAGCGCTTCGCTCAACTTGATGGAGGAAGTGGCCAAGTCATGGACCTAACGCACGCCGAGTGGCGGAAGGCGAGCTACAGCACCAATAACGGCGGGAACTGCGTCGAGGTGGCGCGGAATCTGCCGGGTGTCGTGGCCCTGCGCGACTCGAAGAACCCGGACGGGCCAAAGCTGATCGTCAGCATCGATGAGTGGCGGGTTTTCGCGACCGGGGTAAAGGCCGGGGAGTTCCGCCTGTTCTGAGTCGGCCGGGCGGGCGATGCCGCCCGATGAACTCCCGGCCTGGCAAGCCTGGACCAGTCCGGCGACCTAACCCTTCGGGCCCAGGTTGGCGGCGTGCGCCCTTCCGGTCCTGACGACTGCCGGCCTTGACCGAGACTGGCGGCGGGACTACCTGGGATTCTCTGCCGGCCGTGCTGTCGCCTGGGCCGTGGTCTGGACTCTGCTGGTCTTCCTGGCCAGCACGGGCACCGTGCGGTGGGCTACGTCTTCCTCGGCTGGGTCATCGGCTGGATCACGGCCACAATCGCCGGAGTTGTATACCCCGCGCCGACGGCGACGACCGCGGCTCGACCGATCTCCGCCGCCAGGGTTCGTGCCGATGATCGCGGTGGTCATGATTTACTCGATGGCCAGTGATCGGGCGCCCAGTCCCCCTCTGGGTCCGTGGTTTGCCCCACTTCGATCAGCTGACCGTCGGGATCGCGGATGTAGCAACGCTTCTCGTACGGGTGTTGTTTAGGCGGCGTCAGGAATTGACCACCCCGGACGCTCCATTCGGCGTACACGGCCTCGATGTCTTTGACCCGGATATTGAGGAAGCTGCTGACCCGGTCGGGATCGCCTGGCGTCTCCAGGGTGACCGCCGGCTTGTCGTCGGTCGGGCCTCCGCCGGCATTGATGACGATCCAGCTGTTGGCTAGCGCGACATTGATCGGCTCTGGACCGAAGACCACCCGGCCGCCGAGGTCCATAAGCCAGGCATCGACCGGCGGGCTCGCGGCCCGGCTGCCCGCGGGGCGGCGTATCCAGGTCGGGGCCGAGGACTACGGGCGAGCCGACGCCGTGCTGCGCGAGGCGCTGCTGGCCTCGGCCGGTCCCCGGCCGGTCGAGCAACTGCTCGGAGTCCGCCCGGCCGCGCTGGGCGAACTGGCTGGCCGTGGTATTCCGGTCCGGGTCTACGTGCTGTTCGGGGACGACTGGTTCCGCTACTGGATGCGGCGCACCCCTTTGGCGCGGGCTAACGCGTGGCACGCTTGCCTGGCTCGTCACCGGCGGCGGTGTTCTAGTTGCTCCACGACCAGGCGGTAGAACTGGCGGGGGCGGCCGGGCTGGGGGGTGCGGTTGGGGGGCAGCGGCCAGGCCAGGCCCTCCTCGACCAGGATGTGCAGCAGCCGCCGGGCGGTGCGGGGGGTGACCTCGAGCAACTGCCCGGCGGTTTCCGCGTCCACCACGAGGTTGGCGTCGGTCGCGGCCAGCTTCTCGGCCAGCCGGGACAGGGTCTCAAGGCTGCGCGACCGGCGGGCGCCTGCCTCGGGCAGGCGGGGCGAGGGAACGGGCGCGTGCCCTTCCCGGCCCGACGCGAACCCGCGGATGCCGCCCCCGACCTGGGAGCGGCCCAGCGAGGCCCGGGCGTGTGCCTCGGCCTCCACGGCCGTGCGGCCCATCCCGATGCCCACTTCGATGGCCACGCCCAGGTCGTTCCGGGCGCGTTCGGCGAACGGCGTGACCCGGAATCCGTCCGTGGCCCGGGCCAGCGATCCGCGGGTGGCGACAATCAGGAACCCGTGGTCGCTTGTAGGGCTCACGGCGGCATGAATTCGCTGCGCTTCCTGAACCAGAAATCGGTGCACGGTAAGACGCAACTCCTCGCGCGACTGGCGCGGGGATGTGCGCCGGCCGCTGTCGCGCAGCGCCGGCACCTCCACGAGGGCCAGCGCGAGTTGCGCGTCCTCCAGCCGGCGGTAACCGCCGAGCAGCGCGGCCGTGCGCAGCGCGATGCGGATGTCGCTGCCGGTCGGCCGGAGCGTGAACGCGGGTACGCCCGCGGCCGACAGCCTGGCCGCGACGGACTGCAGGCAGGTGAACGCGACGGAGGTCTCGCCCCGGCGCCACAGGCGCTCGTGGAACGACGACACCACCGCCGGGCTGCCCGAATCCTCGCGTACGTGCACGGCGGTCGTCGGCAGGCCCAACTCGGCGAAGGCCTCGTCCACGTCGGCGCGGCTGAGCACGTCGATGCTGGAGCGGGCCGGGTCGCGCTCCGGTTCCCGGCTGGCCCGCAGCAGCGCGGAGTACAGGGCGCTGCCGCCCAGGGAGATGAACGTCGCCGGGCAGGTCAGGACGCCCGCCGCGCGCGCGTACTCGTAGGGCACCCGGCTGGCGAACAGGCATACGTCGATCGCCGTGCCGAGCCGGACCACCTGATCGGCCGCCTCCTGCTCGTCCCGGTAGGCGGCCGCCACCAGGCGCCGCGACGGCCCGCCCTCCATCGCGCCGGCCGTGCCCGCGCCGCCGGACTTTCCTCCCGCCGACGTGCCAGAGAGCATGATTCTCTCGACCAGGTCATGCGGGCCGACTATCCCGATCGTGAGCTCGCCCTGAGCCCGGGTCGGCCCGTTCACGACAAGCCGTATCCGCACGCCGCCAACGCGACGGCCGTGCCCGACCAGATACCCCCGTTTTGCCTCAAACCTAAGGCCACGTTACGTCCCATCTACGGTCGGCTTCCCGCGATATGAGAATGCCTCTCCTACATGTCGTAACTCACGGAGAGGATCGCTGGAAAGAGCCAATTATCCGTGCGGCAGGGACGATGGCACAGAACCCATGCCGGAACAACGGGAAATTGCGTACGTGACTAGGCTGTGACCAGGACGTTAAGGTCCGGGGTGCCGGTTAAGGCGCGTCGGTGCGGGTCTCAACGTCTATGTCCGCGCCGAGCGTGGTGAGCCG
>DATAVV010000468.1:0-17258 GCA_036267555.1 Streptosporangiaceae bacterium
TGGTTGGGTTTCGCCCCAGTGATCTAGGACTGGATGAAGGCCAGCAGGTCGGCGTTGATCGTCGGGGCCTGGGTGGTCGGCATGCCGTGCGGGAATCCCTTGTACGTCTTCAGCGTCCCGTTCCGCACGAGCTTCGCGGACAGCGGCCCGGAGTCGGCGTAGGGGACGATCTGGTCGTCGTCGCCGTGCTGGACCAGGACCGGTACCGTGATCCCCTTGAGGTCCTCGGTGAAATCGGTCTGGGAGAACGCGACGATGCCGTCGTAGTGTGCCTTCGCCCCGCCCATCATTCCCTGGCGCCACCAGTTCTCGATGATCGCTTCGGAGGGCTCGACACCGGGCCGGTTGAAGCCGTAGAAGGGTCCCGACGGCAGGGCGCGGTAGAACTCGGACCGGTTGGCGGCCAACTGGGCCTGGAGATCGTCGAACACGCTCTTGGGCAGGCCGCCGGGGTTGGCCTCGGTCTGCACCATGAGCGGCGGCACCGAGCTGATCAGCACCGCCTTCGCCACGCGGCTCTCACCGTGCCGGGCGATGTAGCGCACGACTTCGCCGCCACCGGTGGAGTGCCCCACGTGGATGGCGTTCTGGAGATCGAGGTGGGCCGTCACCGCGGCCAGGTCGTCGGCGTAGTGGTCCATGTCGTGACCGTCGCTGGTCTGCGTGGAGCGTCCGTGCCCGCGTCGGTCAGAGGCGATGACGCGGTAGCCGTGCTGCAGGAAGAACAGCATCTGGGTGTCCCAGTCGTCGGCCGAAAGCGGCCAGCCGTGGCTGAAGACGATCGGCTGGCCCGAGCCCCAGTCCTTGTAGAAGATCTCCGTGCCATCGGTCGTGGTAACCGTGCCCATGCGCTGCCTCCGTTGGTCGGGGCCATGAAGCCGAACCGTCCGCACTGCCAGGCTAACCGTCTTTCCGCCAGCACCCCAGGACCCTCAGCCGGGGCAAATGACGTGGCGGCCGATCTAGGGGACGACGATGACGGGCCATTTCCCGGCCCGCACCAGGCGGGTCGCGAGCGAGCCCACAATCCGGTGACCGAGATGTTCGGACGCACCGACCACCACGGCGTCGGCGCGCGTCTCTTCGGCGATCCTGGCCAGTTCGGCCAGCGGGTCCCCGCGGACGGAGCGGAACTCGCCCGTGATCCCGATCTCGGCTGTCCGGCTCACCATCAGCCGCTCCAGCTCGCTAGCGACCTGCTCGAACGTCTCGTTCATCACGGCGGCGCCGCCGGGCGCTGCGCTGGCACTGGCCGGTATCCGGCTCACGTACACGGCCAGCAGGCGCGAGCGCTGGCGGCGGGCCAGCCCGGCGGCGTAGGCCGCGGCGCGCAGCGAGGTCCGCGAGCCGTCGACGCCCACGAGGATCAGTGACGGGCCGTCTGTACTGAATTCGAATTCGGGCACGGCGGAACTCACCGGTCCATTGTGGCCATACGCGGCTGGGTGGTTTACCTGGGGGCCGCGGGCGGATTCCCGTCGGGGTCCGCACGGCCGGGTTGCGTCCGGCGCCGGCCAGTCGCTGGCGGGCATGAGCTGGCCGGGCGGGATGGTCTGGAACCGGTAGCGCAGCCCGGCCAGCGGGCCAGCCGCCAGCCGGGCGGCCGAGGGCACCGTGATCGGGCCCCTGATCAACGCGGCTGCCCTGGAACGGGTGTCCCGCGAGGTAGCCCAGGCCGTCGAGGCCGGCGCCCGGGTCCTGGTCGGCGGGGAGGCGCAAGGCCCGTGTTACCTGCCGACCGTCCTGGCGGACGTGCCGGCGGGGGGGCCTATACACACCGAGGAGACGTTCGGGCCGGTGATCATCTCGCAGCCGGTCGACAACACCGACGAGGCGGTCGCGATCGTGAACTCCACCCGGTACGGGCTGTCCGCCGGGCTGCTCACCAGCGACAGCCAGCGGGGGTTCGCGCTGGCGCAGCGGATCGAGTCCGGGGTAGTCCATGTCAATGACCAGACCGTCGCCGACGAGCCGCAACTGCCGCTGGGCGGGCTGAAAGACAGCGGCTGGGGCCGGTCCGGCCCGATGTCCATGGCCGACTTCACCGAGGTCCAGTGGATCACCACCCGGGACACAGCAGGCTCTTATCCCATCTGACGGCGATCAGGCCGAGGTCCGGCTGTGAGCGGGGTCCGCTCCGGGAGCCAGCCTCGGCCCCTTGTGCCTGCACGTTTCCTGTTGTCTCATTGTGACTACTCGGCTGCCGAGAGAGGTTTCCTCCCCCGCGATCGCCTACTGACAGGTCACCCGCGCCGGTAGCGGAGCACCGCGACCGGGGTGAAGACCACCAGCAGCAGCGCGGACCAGGCCAGGGCCAGTCCGACGTCGCTGTGCGACCCGGTCAGCAGCGAGCGGACCGCGTCCACCATCGGCGTGATCGGCTGGTACTTCGCGAACGGCTGCAGCCAGCCGGGCATCGAGGCGGCGGGCACGTAGGTGCTGGAGATGAACGCGAACACGAACGCGATCATCGACATGCCCTGGGCGGCCTGGCTGTTCGGCGAGATCAGCCCGATGACCATGAACACCATCGTGAACACGACGCCGTAGACCAGGCACAGCCCGAACGCGGCGAGGCCGTCGGTCACGCTCCCGCTCAGGCGGAACCCGAACGCGAACCCGAACGCCGCCGTGGCCAGGATCGACCACGCGTTGGTCGTGACGTCGGCCAGCGCGCGGCCCGCCACGATCGCCGACCGCGGGACCGGGAGCGACAGCAACCGCCCGGTGAACCCGCTGGCCCGGTCCTCGGCCACGGCCACGGCGATGCCGCCCCCGGTGAACAGCACGATCGTGGCGACGTAACCGGGCACGAAGAACGCGACGTACTGCGCCGAGCCGCCCTGGATCGCGCCCCCGAACACGTACCGGAACGTGAACAGGAACAGCACCGACTGGACCACGCCCATCACGAACAGGCCCGGGGTCCTGAAGTACTTGCGCAGCGCCCGGCGCGCGACCTCCAGGCTGACCCGGGCCGCCCCGGGCGGGGTTGCCGGACGGGTGATGGCGGACTTGCGAACGGGGACGTGGGGGTGGGTGAGGGCTTCGATGGTCATCGCGTGCTCCCGTTCGTGGCGCGGGCGGTGGTGTCGGGCAGGCCGGCGTCGCCGCCGGTGAGGGCCAGGAAGACCTCGTCGAGCGTGGGCCGGCGCAGGCCGATCTCGTCGACGCTGACCCCGGCGTCGTCCAGGCTGCGGATCACGGCGCCGAGCTCACCGGGTCCGCCCGCGGCCGGCGCGGTGGCCCGGCGGCTGCCGCGGTCCAGCCGGGGCGGGGCGGACGTGACCCGCTCCAGGACTCCGGCGGCCGCGTCGAGCCGGGCCGGGTCGGCCACGGCGACCTCGATGACGTCGCGGCCCACGCTGGCCTTGAGGTCGCTGATCGTGCCGGACGCGACCGCCCGGCCGTGGTCGATCACGACCACGTGATCGGCGAGTTCGTCGGCCTCGTCGAGGTAGTGGGTGGTCAGCAGGATGTCGGTGCCGTTAGCGGCCAGGCCACGGACGGCGTCCCAGACCTCGCGCCGCCCGGTGGGGTCCAGGCCCGTGGTCGGCTCGTCGAGCAGCAGCAGCCGGGGCGCCCCGACCAGGCTGGCCCCGAGGTCAAGCCGGCGGCGCTGGCCGCCCGAGTAGGCGCCGGACCTGCGGTCCGCCACCTCGCCCAGGCCAAGCTGGTCGATCACGGCGTCCGCGGCCTGCCGGGCCGCGCGCCGCCCGTGCCCGAACAGCCGCGCGGTCATCTCCAGGTTCTCGCGCCCGGTCATCGTCGGCTCGACCGCGGCGAACTGGCCGGCCAGGCCGATGTCGCGCCGCACCGCCATGGCGTCGCGCACCACGTCGTGGCCGCGCACGCGCAACTCGCCGCTGGTCGGCCGCTGGAGCGTGGCCACCGTGCGCACAAACGTGGTCTTGCCCGCGCCGTTGGGCCCCAGAATCGCCAGCACCTCGCCGGGCGGAGCGGTCAGGTCAAGCCCGTCAAGCGCCGTGACCTTGCCGAATCGAACGGTGACGTCCCGCGCCTCCAGCAACGGCGTGTCTTGGTTGCCCATCTTGCGTGCCTCCTCAGCCGTGCGGTCACATCCGCGCCATATCTTGAAGCTGGATAGTAACCAAGCAACTAGTATTGAGTCAACTTATAAATCAGAGACTAGTCTGTGTGCCACTACCGCCGTGCGGGGGCGCGGGGCGGGGGGCGAGGCGGGAGCGCGAGGCGGGGAGGCGCGGCGCGGGAGCGCGAGGTCGGAGGGATGGCGGGGGCGAGATGCCGCCTGGGGGTCGAGCGTGATCGTGGAGCCTGGGACGCGCTGCCTCGCGGGGGTTGGTTCCGAGTGCCCGGTGGGCACTTTGGTGGTGGTGCGAGTGTCCCTCGGCAACGGCGGACAGCCCCTCGCGAGGGGCTGTCCGGGGGACCGGAACGGGCGGGCCGGTTACAGGCCGCCGAGCAGGTCGCGCAGGGCCTGGGTGTAGCTGCCGAGTGCCTCCCGGCCGTGGCCGGTGAGAGCGACCGTGGTGATGGACACGGTCCCGTTCCTGGTCTTCTCGCTGCTGATGTAGTCGGCTTCTTCGAGTTTGCGCAGGTGGATGATCAGGTTGCCGGGGGTGAGCCCGATCATGTCCTGCAGGCGGGTGAAGGAGAGCGTGTCGCCGTCGGGCAGTGCCGCCAGCGTCGCGACGATCTTCAGCCGGGTGGGGACGTGGATCAGCGGGTCGAGTGCGTCGTCATTCATGGCACACCTTCAGGAGCGCTGCTGCCGGGCGATGGCGACGGCTTGGGCTAGGAGCACGGCGCACAGGCCCACGCCGGCGACCGCCCACGACCCGGCGTGCCCGGCGAACGCGCCGGCGATGCCGACGGCGGCGAGCGCGAGCCCGGTGCCGGCCGTGCGCCAGCCGCCCCGGGCTGCCGAGACGGCGGCCCAGGCCAGGCCGGGAACGATCAGCACCGTGGTCGGGTACCAGGCGAAGCTCACCCCGGCACCGGCCAGCGCCCACATGAAGAAGGGCACAGCGACCCAGGATGCCGCCAGGATCGCGATTTCGCCGGGGCGGAACCGGGTCCGGCCGCGGACTCCGGCGACAGCGCGCTCGCGGACCGTGACGGTGGCGGCGAAGTTGAGGACGATGAACGCGATCAGGACGGGGATGTCCGCGGCCGTCGGGCCCCGGTACGGGTGCTGTCCGCGCACGGAAAGCCAGATCGCACCGAGGGCGGCTAGGACCGCGACCGCCCTGGTGGCCAGGAGCCACGGCGGGGAGGGCGTGAGCTTGCGGCGGGCCTGCGCGGTGGTCTGGTCCAGCAGGGCGGCGGCCTGCTGGGGGTCGAAGTTGCCGCCGTTGGCGGCGGGGGTGGCGGTGTCGGGTGTGTGGTTCATGGTGTCTCCCTCGATTAACTCTATGCCATAAAGTAGACGCTGCTTTATGGCGCAAAGTCAAGGGCTCGGGCCAGGAACTTTATGGCGCAAAGTCCGGCGGCCAGCCTTCACCGACCCCGCCTCTGCGCCGCGATCGCCGACCGGCTTACTTTCGGCGGCAGCATCCTCGAAACCGGCACCCGACTCCGGCCGGCTCGCGCAAACCCGGGCACGGCGGCCCGCCGCCAACTAGCCGCCCTGCGCTGCAGCCAGGCCAGGCGGGGTCCAGCGGCAGAATAAGGACATGGCTTCGCGGCTGGCGCCCGAGACGTTCTCGATGCTGGCGCGGCGGGCGGAGGCGGCAAGATGGAGCGCTTTTTCATGATCTGGGTGATTCGCGCGCGATATCCGCGTGCCATCAACCCAGATCATGGAACCCGGCCCGGTCGGGCCCCGGGGCTGGCTGGCCAGCCTTTGTCGGTTGGGCCGCGGCTAGTGCACAGGCTACTAGTACACTGGTTGCATGGCTGGGGAGTTTCGGGCTTCGCCGCTGGCGCTGGCGGTGCTGAGCGTGCTGGTGCCGGGGCCGTTGCACCCGTACGGAATCCAGCGGCTGCTCAAGCACTGGGGCAAGGACGAGGTCATCAACGTCGGGCAGCGCGCGAACCTGTACAAGACCATCAAGCGGCTGGACGAGGCCGGGCTGATCGCGGTCCGGCAGACCGAGCGCGACCAGCAGTACCCCGAGCGCACGGTCTACGAGCTCACCGAGGAAGGGCGGCGGCTGGCGCCGCAGTGGCTGGCCGCCATGCTGGCCACGGTGCGTAACGAGTTCCCGCAGTTCCCGGCCGCGATCTCGTTCGCGATGATGCTGTCGCCCGATCAGGTCCTGGCGGTGCTGGAGCAGCGTGCCGCCGCGTTGCGGGAAAATCTGGGCCGGGTGGAGAAGAGCCTGGCGGACTACTCGGACACGTTGCCGCGGGTGACGCTGCTGGAGGACGAGTACGCGCGCGCGGTCACCGGCGCCGAGCTGGCCTGGGTCGAGGGCGTGCTCGACGACCTGCGCTCCGGGGCCTTCACCTGGAGCGAGGAGCAGCTCACCAGCGTGGCCACCGAGGACCTCAGCGGGCTGGCGCCGGAACTGCTGCCCGAGTACTTCCCCGAATAGGCCGGGCGCTCAGCCGGGCAGCCCGAGGAACCGGGCGAAGTTGTCCCCGAGGAGCCCGTCGATCTTGTGCGGGGCGAGCGGTTCTGTCCCGGTCGCGGCGGCCTCCTCGTTGACCGTGCGCACCTTGCCGGCCAGCTTGACCGGATCGTAGAGGAATCCGGGGTAGTCGGTGCCGAAGAACAGCTTCTCCAGCGGGACGAACGCAGGCTCGCACCGCTGCAGCAGGTGCAGCAGGTCCCGCCGGGTGATGCTGGCCAGCAGGTAGGACAGCTCGCCGTAGAAGTTCGGGTGCTTGGTCAGCAGGAACAGCGCCTCGTCCACCCACGGGTGCCCGCAGTGCGCGACGATCACGCGCAGGTCGCGGAAGCAGCGGCCGATGTCGTCCAGCAGTGCGGGCCGGCCCAGTTCCAGCCGCGCGTCGATCCGGGTCGACCCGGCCTGGTGGATCATGACCGGGAGGCCGAGTTCGCCCGCGGCCTGGTAGACCGGGAAAGCCAGGTCGCGGTCGGCCGGGGACCAGTGCTGGTACATCGGGTAGAGCTTGAGCCCGGCCAGGCCCAGTTCGGTCACGGCCCGGCGGAGTTCGGCCACGGCCGCCCGCGGGCCGCGCAGCGCGGGGTTCACCGACGCGAAGCCGATGAAGGTGCCCGGGTCGGCCCGGACCACGGCCGCGACGTAGTCGTTGCACCGCTCCGGGTCGGGCGGGCCCGGCACGCCGAGCATGCCCTCGGTGTCCACGGTGCCGATCAGCCGCCCGTCCAGGTACTGGGGCGAGACCGCCAGCACCACGATCTTGTCGAACCCCGGGTGGTCGCGCAGCGATTCGGCCGGGCCGATCACCGGCCAGCCCCGGCCCGAGTACCCGCTGGCCTCCCACTCGGCTTCGGTGGGCATCCGGTGCGAGGGGAGCAGGCCCATGCTGCGGAAGATGCACAGCGAGCCCTCGCGGCCGTAGGCGGCGGTGAACTCGGGATCCGCGGCCAGGCTCAGGATGTGGCTGTGCGCGTCAATCAGCACGGCGACCACCTCCGGGCACATGGCGGGCGTTGTAGGGGTGCGCGGGCTCGACCGGGACGTCGTACCAGGGCTGGTACAGCGGGGCGAGATACGGCTCGACCAGCGAGACGAAGTGGTCCGCCGACCCGAGCACGCGGTCGAACGGTCCCCGGGCCGCCAGCACCTCGCGCGAGCCGACCGCGGTGATCTCGGCGCCCCCGACAAGCAGCGCTCCGTCGGGGATCAGCGCGGCCGGGCCGAGGGCGATGACCGGGTCACCCAGCACCAGGTAGCGGGCCACCGAGCGCCTCCGCTCAGCCCGGGACGACCATCTTGTCCAGCACCCGGAGGAACGCCTCGTTGGCCTTTTCCAGCACCTGCCGTTCGTCGACCGTGGTCAGCCTGCGCCCCTCCATGACGATCTTCCCGTCGATGATCGTGGTGTCCACGCAGCTTCCGTTGGCCGCGAAGACCAGGTGCGAGAACAGGTGGTCGGCATTGCCCGGCATCAGCGGCGTGAACATCTGGCTCTGCAGGTCGACCAGGATCAGGTCAGCCTTGCGCCCGGCGGTGAGCTGCCCGGTCTCGTGGCCGAGGGCCTCGCTGCCGTTCCTTGTCGCCATGCGGACCACGTCCGGGGCCTGCTGCAGGCTGGCGTCGGCCCTCGTCGCGCGGTGCATGAGCGAGGCGAACTTCATGACCTCGAACAGGTCGCGGCTGTTGTTGCACTCGGCCGCGTCGTGCCCGAGCCCCACGTTGAGGCCGGCGCCCCGCATCTCGGGCACCCGGGCCACGCCGTTGCCCAGCTTGGCGTTCGACGTGGGGTTGTGTGAGATCTGCGTCCCGGTCTCGCGCATCAGCGCGATCTCGGTGTCGGACAGCCACACGCAGTGCGCGGCAATGCAGTTGCGGCCGAGGATGCCGCAGTCGTAGGCGACCTCGGTCGGCCGGCGGCCGAAACGCTGCCTGGAGTTCTCGACCTCGGTCAGCGACTCGTTCAGGTGGATGTGGATCCCGGTGCCCAGGTCGTCGGCCAGGGCCCGGGCGTCCCGCAGCAGGCCCTCGGAGGCGAGCGGCAGCCACTCGATGCCGACGTAGACCTCGATCCGGCCGTCGGCCTTACCGTGGTTGGCCCGGTAGGCCGCCTCGTTGATCTCCAGGGTGTCCAGGTCGTGCTCGTCGTCCGCGATGTCGTTGGACAGCACGGCCCGGATCCCGGCATCCTGCGCCGCGGCGGCCAGCGCGTCCAGGCGGCGGTACATGTCGTTGACCGTGGTGACGCCGCACCGGATCGACTCGGTGTAGCTGGCCAGTGCGGCCCAGTAGGCGGCGTCCTCGTCCAGCGCGCGGATGATCGGGTACCAGCAGGTCTCGAGGTACTCCCACAGCGGCAGGTGATCGCTCCAGCCCTTGCCGAGTGCGGTGTGGTAGTGCAGGTCGACCAGGCCGGGCAGCACCGCCTTGCCCGCGGCGTCGATGACCCGCGGGTCGCCGGCGGCCGACTGCCGGGCGGCTACCTCGTCGGCCGGGCCGACGTCGACGATCCGGTCCGCCTCCAGCACGACCGAGCCGCCGAAGTGCACGTCGCCCGCGTCGTTCATCGTGACCACGGTGCCGTTCTTGATCAGGGTCCTGCCTGCCATGTGCTGCTCCTACCGGGTGATGGCCCTGCGGATTAGTTGGGGACGAGGACCTGGCGGCCGAGCACGCTGCGGCTGCGCAGCGCGGCCAGGGCGTCGGCGATGCCGTCCAGCGGGTACTGGCCCGCCAGCGGCACGGTCAGCGCGCCCGCGGCGGCCAGCGCGATCGCGTCGTTCAGGTCGGTCCTGGTCGCGGCCACGGTGGACACCAGGCTCGTCTCCGACAGGATGAAGCCGATCGGGTGGATGTCCAGCGACTGGTCGGTGTAGCCGGTGCTGACGAACCGGCCGCGCGGGGCCAGCGCGGCGATCCCGGCGGTCATGGTGGCGGTGGTGCCGACCAGTTCGAAGAACACGTCCGCGCCCCGCCGCCCGGTCCGCGACCTGACGGCCTCGGGCAGCACGGCGTAGTCGTCGCCCGGGCCGAGCACGATCGCGTCCGCGGCTCCGTGCCCGGTGGCGAGCGCCGCCTTCGGCGCCGAGTCCGCGACCGCGATGACCGTGGCCCCGGCCCGCGCCGCCGCCTGGACGACCAGGATGCCGACGCCGCCGATGCCGTTCACCACGGCGGTCTGGCCCGACTGGAGGCCGGACATGCGGGTCGCGTGCACCGCGGTCATGCCCGCGCAGGTCAGCACCGCGGCGGCGGGGAAGTCCACCGCGTCCGGCAGGACCGCGAGGTTGCGCTCCGGGGCCACCAGGTAGTCGGCGTCGCCGCCGTCACGGTTGAAGCCAAGCTGGCCCGGCTCGACCAGGCACAGGTTCTGCCGGCCGAGCAGGCACTGCTCGCAGGCCCCGCAGAACAGCTTGTTGAACACCGCGACCCGGGTACCCGGGGTGATCGAGACGCCCGGGCCGGCCTGTTCGACGACCCCGGCCGCCTCGTGGCCGAGCGTCATCGGGTACACGTCGGGCTTGATCATTCCGTCCACGATGTGCAGGTCGGTGCCGCAGACGCCGGCGGCGTGCACCCGGACCAGCGCCTCGCCCGGGCCGGGCCGGGGGTTATCGATCTCGCTGATGCGCACGGTGAGGTCTTGCTGAACCTGGATCGCCTTCATGACTCCCCTTCCGCGTATGCCATGTCCCAGAACGCGGCCTCGTAGCGGACCGAGATGCGGAACACCTCCGACAGCCGGGATTGCTGCCGGAGGTCGGCCGGATCGGCCAGGCGGTCGAGCAGCCCGGTGGTCTCGGCCACCAGCGCGTCGTAGCCGGCGTTGCCGAACATGGCGATCCAGTCCGCGTAGACCGGATCGTCCGGGGGCGCGGTCATCAGCGGCTGCGCGATCTCTCCGTAGCTCCACTGGCAGGGCAGCAGCGCGGCCAGACCCTCGGCACACCCGTCCTGAGCGCAGACGTGCAGCAGGTGCCGGGTGTAGGCGTAGGTGACCGGGTGCAGCGCGGCGGGGCCGGGCAGCCGCCCGGCCGACCCGCCCAGCCGGTGCAGGAAATCCAGGTTCGCCGGGATCTCCGTGGCCACGATCTGGCCCAGGAACCGGGACAGCACGTCGAGCGCCTGCCGGTCCGGCGCCTTGGCCGCGGTCAGCGCGATCGCGCGGGCGTAGTCCTCCAGGTAGCGGACGTTCTGCTCGAAGTAGCCGCGGAACGTGGCGTGCGGCAGCGTGCCGGCCGCGATCGCGGCCACCATCGGATGGCTGACCGCGGACGCCCACGCGTCGCGGCCCGCGGCCCGCAGGCTGGCCGACGTGGCGGCCAGGTTCACGGCGGGCTGCCCGAGCCGGGCATCGGGCTGCCCGAGCCGGGCAGCGCGCGTAGCTGGTCGTCGCGCACACTGCGGATGTGCTGGCGCATGAACCGCTCGGCGGCCTCCGGGTCGCGGCGCTCGATGGCCTCGTAGATCAGCGCGTGCTCCCGGACCGACGCCGAGTTCCGGCCGGGGATCTCGGCGGTCAGCAGGCCGATCCGGGTCAGGTGCGCGGCCAGGTTGTCGAGGATGGCCCGGATGCGCCGGTTGCCGACCTCCTCGAACAGCACGGTGTCGAACTCGGTGATCAGCTCGGTCAGTTCCTGGTCGCCGTCGGCGTCCAGGCGCACGCATTCGGTGGCGACGCGGCCCAGGTCGGCCAGGCCCTTCTCGCTCATGGACTCGGCCGCCGCCCGGGCCGCCGCCACCTCGATGATCTCGCGCAGCTCGTAGATCTCCTGCAGGTCGTGCGCGGTGTACGCGGTGACGACCGCGCTGCGGAACGAGTTCAGCTCGACCAGGCCGTCCTGCTCGAGGCGGCCCAGTGCCTCCCGGACGGGCGTCTTGCTGACCGAAAGGCCCTGGGCGATGTCGGCCTCGCGCAGCGGCTCACCGGGCGGGATCCGCAACTCCACGATCGCGGTCTTGAGCTGCTCGTAGACGGTGTCGGTCATCGTGCGGCGCTCGGAGAGCGTGCCGAACACCGAGGCGGTGCCGAGGTGGCGGGGGGTGCTGGTCGCGGGGCGGGTCATGGTTCACTTCCGGTCAGCGGGTTCATGGTCTTCATCACGTCGGCGAACGCGCGGACCGTGGCCATCCGGTCCGCGCCGAGCGGGAACACGTGCACCGAGTCCACGCCCGCGCGCAGCACGTCGCGGACGCGCCCGGCGGCCTCGCCCGCGTCTCCGGCCAGGGCCATGCGCCGGACGAAGTCGTCCGGCAGCAGCCGGGCGGCCGCCCCGGCCTCCTGGAACTCGCCGCCCGCGTAGCTGGCCCGGACCGCGTCGACGGTCTCGCCGTCCAGCCCGGCCAGGCGGCACAGGTGCGGGGCGGTCTGCGGGAACCAGGCGGCGATCGAACGGCCGGCGGCCAGCGCCGCGTCCTGGTCGTCGCTGATCGCGCCGTAGGCGAACAGCGCCGTGTGCGGCCGCGGCCGGCCGGCGGCCCGGGCGCCGCGGTCGATGTGCTCCAGGGCCCAGGTGACCGCGTCGGGGAACAGGCCGACGAGCAGGATCACGCCGTCGGCCAGGCCGCCCGCGAGTTCCAGCGTCTTCGGCCCGCTGGCCGACACGAACACCGGCAGGCCGGGCCGGGCCTCGAACCGCAGATGGGCGCGGTCGAGGGCGAAGCCGGGCGAGGTCACGGTGACCTCGTCGCCCGACCACAGGGCGCGGATGGCCTCGATGGCGTCGGCCAGCACCGCGGGGGAGCACGGCTTGTGGCCGAGCGCGAGCAGCGGCCGGTCGCCCGCGCCGATGCCGAGAATGGCCCGCCCGGCCGACACCTCGTCCAGGGTGGCCGCAGCGGCCGCGGTGATCGCCGGGTGCCGGGTCACCGGGTTGGTCACCGCGGTGCCGAGCCGCAGCCGGGAACTGCCGGCCGCGGCCAGCGTGAGGTAGGAGTAGCAGTTGCGGGCGTGCAGGGACGAGTCGGTCAGCCACAGGTGGCTGAAGCCCAGGGATTCGATCTCGCCCACCATGGCCGTGAACGTGGCCGGCGGGTCGACCCCCTGCAACGTGACGCCGTAGCTAGGCCCCGTCACGTGCCACCCCCTCCTCGCCGGTCGGGGCGGGGATCTGCGCCAGTTCCACGGTGCGGCGCAGCACGGCGCCGGCCAGCGCCCCGGCCTGAGCGGTGGCCTGAGCGGCGGGCGTCATGCGGCCACCACCACGCCGGCGTCCTCCAGCTTGGCGATCTCGTCCGGCGGGTAGTCCAGTTCGGCGAGCACGCGGCGGGTGTCGCGGCCGAGCGCCGGGGCGGGTCCCGGGTAGGCCAGGACCGAGCGGTCCAGCCGGAACGGCGGCCCGACGACCTGGCAGGTGCCGTCGGTGCCGGCCAGTTGCGGCTGCAGGCTGCCCAGCGCGGCGACCTGCGGCCAGTTCAGCACGTCGGTCAGCCCGCGGACCTCCGCGGCGGGCACGCCGGCCAGTTCCAGGCGGCGCAGCCAGTGCGCGCTGGGGTGCCGGGTCAGCACGGCCTCCAGGCACGCGGTCAGCTCGTCGCGGTGGGCCACCCGGGCGGCCCCGTCGGCGAACCGCGGGTCGTCGGCCAGATCGGCCAGCTCGAGCGCGGCGATCGCGCGCCGCCACATGTCCTCCGAGCCCGCCCCGGCCATGACCAGCCAGCCGTCGGCGGTCCGGAACCCGCCGTACGGCGCGAACAGCGGTGAGTGCGTGCCGAGCAGGCCGGGTTCCCGGCCGGACACCGCGACGCTGGCCAGGACCGTGCCCAGGCCCGCGAGCCCGAACTCGAGCAGCGACGCCGACACCTGGCAGCCGGTCCCGGTGCGCAGCCGCTCGATGTACCCGGCCAGCAGCCCGCAGGCGCAGCTCAGCCCGGCGCCGACGTCCAGGAACGGGGCGCCGACCTTGACCGGTCCCGACTCCGGGCTGCCGGTGACGCTCATCACGCCGCTCTCGGCCTGCAGGATCAGGTCGAACCCGCCGCGCTCGCCTTCCGGCCCGACCTCGCCGTAGCCGGAGATGGACCCGTACACGATCTGCGGGAACCGCTCGTGCACCGCGGCGAAGTCGAGGCCGTAAGCGGCCAGGCTGCCCGGCCGCGCGTTCTCGACCAGCAGGTCGCACCGGCTCAGCAGCCGGTCGAGCACCTCACGCCCGGCCGGGGCCCTGAAGTCCACGGCGAGGCTGCGCTTGCCCGCGTTCAGCGCCATGAACAGCACCGACTCGCCCCCGGCCCGCTCGGTGCCCTGGGCCCGGTACGGGTCCCCGGCGGGCGGCTCGATCTTCACGACGTCGGCGCCGAGCGCGGTCAGCCACATCGTGGCCTGGGACCCGGCCACGAACCGGGTGAGATCGGCCACGCGGATCCCGCGCAGCGGCAGCCCTACCACGATGCCCCTACCATGGCGCCGGCTCGGTGAACTCGCCGAACGCGGCCCGGAACACGTCGGCCATCTCGCCGACCGTGGCGTCGGCCCGGGCCGCGCCGATCAGCGCGGGCATGACGTTGCGGTCCGCGCGGGTGTCCTGCGCCAGCCGGGCCATGGCCTTGGCGTGCCGCTGCGGGTCCCGCGCGGCGACCAGGGCGCGGGTCCGCCGCGCCTGCCGCTCGCCGGTGAGCGGGTCGACCTCGAACGCCTGCGGCGCCGGCTGGTCGGTCTCGTCGGCGTAGACGTTCACGCCGACCTTGGGCCGGGCGCCGCTGACCAGGTCCTGCTCGGTCCGGTAAGCGGACTCGGCGATCCACCGCTGCGGCACGCCGGCCTCGATGGCCGCGGCCGCGCCGCCGAGCGCCTCGATGTCGGCGGCCAGCGCCATGGCCCTGGTCTCGAGCTCGTCGGTCAGCCGTTCCACGTAGTAGGAACCGGCCAGCGGGTCGGCGGTCCTGGCCGCGCCCGACTCCAGCGCGATGATCTGCTGTGTGCGCAGGGAGAGCGTGACCGCCTCCTCGCTCGGGATCTCGTAGGCCTCGTCGTAGCCCATGACGTGGATGGACTGGGCGCCGCCGAGCACCGCGCCCAGGCACTGCAGGGTGGACCGGATCACGTTGTTCAGCGGCTGCTGGGCGGTGAGCGTGGTGCCCGAGTTGCCGGAGAAGAAGCGCAGCCGCGCCGACGCCGGCCTGGCGGCCCCGAACCGTTCGGTGGCCACCCGGTACCAGATCCGCCGGGCCGCCCGCAGCTTGGCCACCTCCTCGAACAGGTCGAGGGTGGTGGCGAAGTGGAACGACAGCCGCGGGGCGAAGCTGTCGAAGTCCAGGCCGCGGGCCAGGAACGCCTCGCAGTAGGCCACGGCCGAGGCCATGGTCAGGGCCAGTTCCTGCACGGCGTCGCAGCCGGCTTCCCTGGCGTGGTAGCCGGTGATCGAGATCGGGTTGAACCGGGGGAGTTCCCGCGAGCTGAACTCGACCACATCGGTGACCAGCCGCAGCGACGGGCCCGGGGGGTACAGGTACGCCTTGCGGGCCAGGAACTCCTTGAGTATGTCGTTCTGCAGGGTGCCGGTCAGCGCGCCCGGCGGCACGCCCTGGCGCTCGGCGGCGACCAGGTAGGTGGCCAGGATGATCGGCGCGGTCGCGTTGATCGTGAAGTTCACCGACACCCGGTCCAGCGGAATGCCGGTGAACACCTCGGCCATGTCCTGCGCGGTGTCGATCGCGACGCCGACCCGGCCGACCTCGGCGGCGGCCATCGGGTGGCCGGAGTCGTACCCGAGCTGGGTGGGCAGGTCGAACGCCACGGACAGGGCGGTCTGGCCCTGGCCGAGCAGGAACCGGAAGCGCTCGTTGGTGTGCTCGGGCGAGCCGAACCCGGCGAACTGCCGCATCGTCCATAGCTGACCGCGGTACATGGTCGGATACGGACCTCGGGTGAACGGCGGTTCGCCGGGCCGGCCCAGGCGGCTCGCCAGGGCAGGCTCGCCGCCGGGCAGGTCGTCGGCGGTGTACACCACCGCGACCGGGATGCCCGAGTCGGTCGTGACCGGCGCCGCGCCGGCGGCGCCGGGGTCACGGCGGGCCGGCGTCACGACGACACCGCCCGCGGGTAATCGGCGGATCGCGGCCCCGGCTGCGCCGTGCGGCCCTGGTCCGCGCAGGCCAGCAGGCCCGCCACCACCTCGGGCAGCGGGCTGCCGACCGGGTACACCGCGTCGATGCCCATTTTCTTCAACGCGGCGACATGGCCGGCCGGGATCGTCCCGCCCACCGCGATCGGGATGTGCTCAGCACCCTGGGCGGAGCGCTCGGCCACGATCTGGCGGGCCAGCGGCAGGTGGGCCCCGGACAGCACCGAGATCCCGATCAGGTCCGCGTCCTCGGCCACGGCGGCGGAGACGATCGCCGCGGCGGCCTGGCGCAGCCCCAGGTAGATCACCTCGGCCCCGGCGTCCCGCAGCGCGAACGCGATCACCTTGAGCCCCCGGTCGTGCCCGTCCAGACCGGGCTTGGCGAGCAGGATCCGTGGCGCCGTCACGGCAGCGCCCCCTCGGCGATCACGATCTTGCCGTCGAGTTCCAGGACGGCGTCGCGCATCACGCAGTCGAGGTGGGCGATGGCGTCGACCCGGCCGCCGTAGGCGATGGAGTTGCCCAGCGCGATGTGCGCCGACCCGCGCGAGGACTCGGTCTCCATCGGCACCGAGCACACCGTGCCCGCCGGGTTGAACGCCACCGACACCTCGGCGATGTTGCTCATCCGCTCGTCCCGGCAGCGCTCCAGCATCGAGGTCAGCCGCCCGCGCGCGGCGCCCTCGATCCCCGTCAGCCGGCCCTGGTCGATGTGCAGCACGACCGGCTCGTCGAGCGGTCCCTCGCCCATGAACAGCAGGTCGGCGTCGATGACGACCACGCCGCTCGCGGTGCCCTCGACCGGGGCGGTGCCAGATTCCACGTCGGGCGGCGCCATGTAGGCGCCGGGCTCGCGGGCCATCCCGTGCAGCACCCGGCCCGGCCGGTCCTCGACCGACCCGCGCAGGTCCGTCCCGCCCCGGCTGGTCAGCCGGAACGTCGTCGCCCGGCCCCAGGCGGTGCCGATCTTCTCGGCGTCGATCCGGAGCCGCCCGAAGTCGACCGCGAGCGGGCCGTCCGGGCGGAACGTGTCCAGCCGCACCCCGGGCATGGCCAGGTAACGGGCCCCGGCGCTGGTCGCGGCCCGCCTGGCCGCGGACGAGCCGATGAACAGGCTGGTCAGCTCGATGATCGCGGACGACTCGCGCATCATCGCCGCGACCGCGGCCGGCGGCTCGGCCCCGGGTAGGGCCGGACTGGGCATGCGCGCGACGAGTGGCGTGCCGCCGCGTTCAAAAATCCCGCTGGTCAGGCCGGACACCACGGCCGGGTCGGTGCCCTCGTCGGCGAGGAGCACGACCTCTTCGCCGGCGGCGACGGCCAGGCACTGGTCGAGCACGTTGTCGAACGGGGTCAACGGCTTTCGCTCCCGGCCAGGGCGAGCGCGGTGAACACGGCGTAGGCCCGGGTGGCCTCGTGGATGTCGGCGATCGACAGGTGCTCGTCCGGGCAGTACACCGGCGGCCCGCCGGGCCCGAAGATGACCGTGGGCACCTTGTCCCCGAAGCTGGCCGTGTCGCCGAGCCAGTTCTCGGTGACCAGCCGGGGCTCGCCGGGCCGGATCATCCCGACCGCGCGGCGCATCAGGCGCACGACCTCGTCGCCGGGCCGGGCCAGGTACCCGTTCTTGACGTCGGCCAGGTCG
>DATAVV010000469.1:0-2690 GCA_036267555.1 Streptosporangiaceae bacterium
CGCGCGGGCGATCAGCGCCATGTCGGCCACGTAGCCGTCACGCCCGGCCTGGTCCAGCGGCCGGGAGCCGAAGCGTGAGTGGGCGCGCAGGAAGCTGTCGGCCTCGGCGATGTGCACCCAGGTCAGCAGGTGCGGGTCGGACGCGGCGTAGGGCCGGCCGTCGGGCGCGGTCCCGGTGACGCGTTCGTGGATGGCCCGCACCCGCGCGATCGCCTGCTGCGCGTCGCCGGTCCGCCCGAACGTGGTGACGGCGAGGAAGTAACTGGTGCGCTGCAGCCGGCCCCACGGGTCGCCCCGGTAGCCGGAGTGCCCGGCCACGGCGGCCATGGCCAGCGGGTGCAGCGACTGCAGCAGCAGGGCGGTGATCCCGCCGACGAACATGGAAGAATCACCGTTAACGCGGCGGATTGGCCGGTCTTCGCCGAACCAGCGCTCGCCTTCGGTTGTGTTAATCCGCCGGCGGCGACCCGGGCCCTCGGGCCCGGCCACCCGCTCGAAGATCGCGGCACCGATCCGGCCTCTGACCCGTTCCGCAGCGTCCTGGCCTCGCATGCCCTCATTATCCCCCGGCGGCGGCGCTTGTCCGGCCGGCCTGGCACGACTCGAGGAGCCTGGTCAGGACGGCGGTGTCGCCGGTCACCACCGCGCGGCCGTCGGCCATGTGCGCGCCGAACGCGGCCGGGTCCTGGACGAGCACGTTCAGCGTCGCGGGGTCGCAGCGCAGCACCACATCCCAGGCGGCGGGCTCGCCGCAGGTGATGTCCAGGCGCCCGGACGCGGACCGGACGCTCCAGACACCGCCGTCGATCTCAAGGCGGGCCACGGTCGCGGGCGCGGCCGGGTCCGGGTGCGCCATACCGCGCAGGAACAGGAGCACGGACGTGGCGCTCAGCGCGGCCGGCTCCGGCGGCAGCGGCACCCGCAGGCCCCATCCGCCCAGGGCGAGCACGATCGGCTCTAGCTCGCGTCCCCATTCGGTCAGCTCGTAGACCCAGGAGCCGGCCGGAGGGGCAAGCCTGCGGCGGCCGATCACGCCGCGCGCCTCAAGCTCCCGCAGCCGGTCCGCGAGCAGGTTCGAGCTCGCGCCACGCAGGGCGCGGCACAGGTCGGAGAACCGCCGCGGGCCCAGGAAAAGCTCGCGCACGACGAGCAGTGCCCAGCGCTCGCCGACGACGTCGAGGGCGCGCGCGATGCCGCACGCGTCCCCGTAGCTGCGAGTGGTCGGCATGCTCGCGATGCTACCAGCACTGGTACAGATTAACAATCTAGTAGTTGTTATTAACAACCAGATCGTGTTACGGTCGCGGCACAGACGGATCCCTCACCGAGAGGACGGGACATGGGACAGCCAGTGCTGCACTTCGAGGTCATCGGCCAGGACCCGGCCCGGCTCCGCGGCTATTTCGGCGCCCTGTTCGGCTGGCAGTTCGACACCAGCGGGCTGGTCTGCGACGCGATCTCCCGGCCGGATGACTACGGGTTCACCGAGCCGGCCGGCGACTCCGGCATCCCGGGCGGGGTCGGCGGCGGCCGGGACTACGACAACCGGGTGATCTTCTACGTCGGCGTGCCCGATGTCGAGGCCGCGCTGCGGCAGGCGGAGAGCCTCGGCGGCCGCCGGCTGCTGGGCCCGGCCCGGGCCCCGTCCGGCCTGGTGATCGGCCACTTCGCCGACCCCGAAGGCAACCGCATCGGCCTGGCCGCCGCCGGCTGACCCCGACCCGGCTGGCTCTGCCCGGCTGGCTCTGCCCGGCTGGCCCGGCTGACCTTGATCCGTTTTTGCGGGCAGTTTTCGGCATATGGCGCAGGTAAGTGTCCGCAAAAAACGGATCACTCGTCACGGGTGTGGCCCGAGTGGCCCGCGGGACGCTCGCGGCCAGCCCGGGCCTCGTCACCCAGGCCGGCCACGGCGCCGCGTTACAGCCGCGCCGTGGCCGGGGCGGGTCAGCTCGCCGGGACGCGGTCGAGAAACCCGAGCACGTTCCGGATCGTGCCGTCGGTGCCGATCATCGCCACGTCAAAGCCCGCAACCGGCGCCTCGCCGCCGCGGGGACCGAGTTCCCAGGAGAACCGGCACTGGTCGTGGTGGCCGTCGACCGGCCCGGCCAGGCGGAACTCGAAGTCGGGGAACTGCTGCTGGACGGCGGCCACGGTGGCGCCGATCGCGTCGCGGCCCTGGGCGTCGGCCAGCGGGTCGGTGTAGCGGGCATCGGCCGCCCACAGCCGGTCGATGGCCGCGTCGCGGGCCGCCAGGTCACGCTCGTTCCAGGTGTCGATGTAACCGGCGGCGAGCTTGTCGAAGTCGTGCACGGGAGCCTCCTGTTTCGGGTTTGGGTCTTCGTGGCACGAGTCTGCGCGGCACCGCCCCACCGCGCCTCCCGCACCGCACCGTGCCGCACCGCACCGCGCCGCACCGCCGGCAGCCGTGCCTCCCGCGCCAGTCCCGCGACCCGCCGGTTCCTAAATATCGGTCACCTGACCGATGTCTCGGCGGTGCAACTTGCAGCAGTATTTGTCGGGCAATTGCGTCGCATGATGCAGCATCCACGGGTTGCCCGGATCTCGGGAGCCAGCAGGCAGCGGGGCCAAGATGACTCAGCCGGGGAGCGACCCACGGTGAAAGGCAGGACGTTGGACGTTGTCCGGCTGCGGGAAAGCTTCGCCCAGGTCTCGATGCACGGAGACGAGCT
>DATAVV010000470.1:0-1699 GCA_036267555.1 Streptosporangiaceae bacterium
CGGCACACCACCGACGCGCTCAACCTGCTGGCCAGCGCCGTGCCCGGTCCGGTCGTGTACCTGGACATCGAGCACCATGCCAATCTGCTGCCCTGGCAGACCCGGGACGGACGGGTCGTCACCGCCCGGGCCACCGTGGCCGCCACCCTCGACGCCGTCCGGGCCGAACTCGACCGGGAGCCCGCCGCGCTCGTGTCGGTCACGGGGGCGTCCAACGTGACCGGCGAGTGCCCGCCGCTGGCCGGCCTGGCCGAGATCGCGCACGCGCGCGGCGCCCGGATCGCCGTGGACGGCGCCCAGCTGGTACCGCACCGGCGTGTCGACATCGCCGCCGCCGGATTCGACTACCTGGCCTTCTCCGGGCACAAGGCCTACGCCCCCTACGGGGCCGGCGTGCTCGTCGGGCGCCGCGACTGGCTGGAGGCCGCCCCCCCGTACCTGGCGGGCGGCGGGGCCGTGCGCGCGGTCCGGCTCGACGGCACCGACTGGGCCGATGTGCCCGCCCGGCACGAAGCCGGCACCCCGAACGTCGTAGGTACCGTGGCGCTCGCCACGGCGTGCCGGGTCATCGCGAGCCTGCCCGCCGGCGCGGTGGCCGCCCACGAGGACGAACTGCGCGCGGCGCTCGCCGCGGGGCTGGACGCGGTGGACGGGGTGCGCGTGCTGCGCTTGTGGGAGGACCATGAGGCCGAGCGCCTCGGTGTTCTCTCTTTCACCATCGGAAAGTACCCCGCGGCCCTGGTGGCCCAGTACCTGTCGGCCGAGCACGGCATCGGAGTCCGGGACGGAGCGTTCTGCGCGCACCCGCTGCTGGCCAAGCTCGGCGTGACCGGCGGCGCGGTTCGCGCGAGCCTGGGACTCGGCAGCACCATCGCGGACGTGAACCGGCTGGTCGCGGCGGTCGCGGAACTGAGCGAATCAGGTCCTTCCTGGACCTACGCGGGGCCTGAGGACGGGTACCGGCCGACGCCCGATCCCCGCCCGCTGCCGGACTGGCTGGACGGCTGCGGCGCCGGGGCAGAATCCCCGTGCGCCGACTTACTCGCTCCGCGTGCCGGCCTGATCACCTAGACCCCTGATCAGGAGCGGCCCCGATCAGGGGTCCTGACCGGCCAAAGCCCTGGTCGGCCGTAACATTGGGCGCCCTTTGTTACGGGTAAGTCATCTTTCATTATCTAATGGTTATTTACCAGTAAATGACAGGAATAGTCGCCTGACACAAAAGGCCGATATGATCCCGGGCATGACGGAGTCACCCGCGACCGCTATCCCGGCCGCTGTTCCCGCACCCGCCGCCCGGCTGGAGCCGAACGCGATCGGTGTCGCGCAGGACACCGTCATCGGGATGGCCTCGGCCGCGCCCGCAGCGGTGATGGCGCTCGTCCTCGCCTCGCTCGCCGCCACCGCCAGCTACGGCGGCGGACTTACGATTGTCGTCACCGCCGTTCCGATGCTCATCATCGCATTCGCCTACCACCGGCTGAATATGTGGAACGCGAACTGCGGAGCGTCCTTCGAATGGGTGGGCCGGGCGATTAGCCCGTATCTGGGCTGGCTAACCGGCTGGCTGATGATCGTGGGCTACGTCACCGGCACCATCAGCGTCGTCGAGGTGCTTGGCCCGTCCGTGCTCGCCGTTTTCGGAGTCAGCAACCCGAGCGACTGGGCGAACGCCGCGATCGGTACCGTGGTCGGGCTG
>DATAVV010000471.1:0-11531 GCA_036267555.1 Streptosporangiaceae bacterium
GGCATGGTGATCGTCGGCTTCCCCGGTGCGCTGACCATCGCCGGGGCCATGACGCTGCTGCAGCGCCACACCGACGACACGCTGCGGGGCCGGGTCTTCGGGGCCCTGGGCGCCGTCGAAGGCGTCGCGATCCTGGCCGGCACGGTGTGCGCGGGGCTGCTCGGCCAGGTGGCCGGGATCGTTCCGGTGCTGGCCGCCCAGGGCGGCGGCTACGTCGTGGCCGGGGTCGCGATGGCGCTGGCGCTGGGCCCGGCCGCTAGCCGGCGGCCGGCGGCGGACGCTGGTAGAGCGCGGACAGCTCACCCAGCACCCTGACGATCTGCTCCCGCAGCCGCGTCGGCGCGAGAACCTCGGCGTCGGCACCGAGCTTGAGCAGTTCGGGCACGGCCTGCTCGGCCGATTCGACCGGGATCGTGACCTGTCGCCAGCCGTCCTCGCCGGGCTCGGTGCCGGTCTGCCGCGCCGCGTCGGCCACAGCGGCTTCCATGAGGTCGGGCAGGCGGGCGAACCCCTCGGGCGACAGGCGCAGCACGGCCCGGTCGCGATGGCGGCGCTCGTCGAAGCGCACGAGGTAGCGCTGCCAGTACGCGGCGAGGTCGAACCCGGCCGGCCACTCGAAGCGGTCGGCCCGGGCGTCCAGGCCGAGGATCCGGGACACCCGGTAGGTGCGGATCTGCTGCTGATCGTGGCCCACCAGGTACCAGCGCCCGGCCTTCAGCACGACCCCGTAGGGGTCTACCGTCCGGGTGATCTCGTGCGGCTCGGCCCACCGGTAGTAGCGCATCGCCACCTGGTGCTGGTTCCACACGGCCTCGGCCACCGCGGTGAGATGCGGTGCCTGCTCGGCGCCGGCGTACCACGAGGGGGCGTCGTGGTGGAACCGCTGCCGGACCAGGTCGGCCTGCTCGCGCAACTCGGCGGGGAGGGCCGCCGTGAGCTTGAGTTGCGCGGCGGCCACCGCGGCGCCGAGGCCGAGGTCGGTCGCGGCGCCCGGCAGGCCGGTGAGGAACAGGGTCTGGGCCTCCTGCGCGGTCAGGCCGGTGAGCCGGGTGCGGTAGCCGGCGAGCACCCGGTAGCCGCCGTCCAGGCCCGGCTCTCCGTACAGCGGCACGCCCGCGCTGGACAGGGCGTCCATGTCCCGGTAGATCGTGCGCACCGACACCTGCAGGATGGCGGCCAGTTCCCGGGCGGTCAGCCGGCCGCGGGTCTGCAGCAGCAACAGGATCGACACCAACCGGCTGGCCCGCACCTGTGCCATTTTTCCACCGGCCACTGACAGTAGGTGTCAGCGTGCCGCCCTAGCGTTTCGCGCATGACATATTTCCAGGCCAGCGACGGCACGAGTCTGTTCTACCGGGACTGGGGCACCGGGCGTCCGGTGCTGTTCGTATCGAGTTGGGGTTTCAGCTCAGCCATGTGGCAGTACCAGATGATCGCGCTGGCCGAGGCCGGGCTGCGGTGCATCGCCTACGACCGGCGCGGCCACGGCCGGTCCGACGACCCGGGCCGCGGTTACACGGCCGACGCGCTCGCCGACGACCTGGCCGGCCTCATTGACCACCTGGACCTGCGGGAACTGACCCTGGTCGGCCACTCCATGGGCGGCGCCGAGATCATCCGCTACCTCACGCGCCACGGCGACGACCAGATTGGCGGCATCGCCCTGGTCGCCGCGGCGCTGCCGTTCCCGCGGCGGACCGCGGACAATCCGGACGGGATCGACGACGCGGCCGCGGAGGAGGTGCGCCGGGCCTGGAAGCGGGATCTTCCCGGCTGGGTGGCGCAGAACGCGGCGCCGTTCTTCGGCGTGGGCTTCCCGGGCTGTGACACCTCGCCCGCCCTGCAGGACTGGGCCGTCAGGGAACTGGGTCAGGCCTCCCTGCAGGCCCTGGTCGAATGCAACAAGGCCGCCATCGAGACCGACTTCCGCGCCGAGATGCGTGAGGTCCGGGTGCCGGCGCTGATCATTCACGGCGACCGGGACGTCTCCTGCCCGGTCGAGATAACCGGCACGAAATCGGCACGGCTGATCCCGCACGGCCGGCTCGTCGTGTACGAGAACGCCCCGCACGGCATCTACCTCACGCACCGCGACCGCCTCTGCCGCGACCTGCTGGACTTCGCCAAGCGCTGACCCGCTCCCCGCGAGCCGCCGGGCTCGGCCGTGGGACAATGGAGCATGGCCGGGGAGGTGAACTCGGGCCGGCCGGCGCTGCGGGCCGGCGCCCGGCTGACCCGGCGCCCGGCTTGTTACGCCCAGACGACCGGCATGCCGTGCGGCGAAGCGGACCCGAGCACGCGCTGGACGCCGCCGGGCCAGGTGGTCAGCCTCACCTCGCACCGGCCGTTCGCGGTGCGCTGGTGCGGTTCCAGCGACAGCCAGGCGAAGCGCGCCGCGGGCGTGGCGGCCGCGCCGAGCGCGGCAACGCCCTCGGCCACGGCCTCGCGCTGGGCCTCGTCCAGGTACTGGCGGACGATGGAATGCCACAGCACGGTCCAGTGGCCGTCGGCCAGTTCGGTGCGCCGCAGGGTCTGCGACGCCAGTTCCTGCCGCACGTCGGCCGGGTACCCGGCGGCGACCGTGAACGCGCCGCGCAGCCGGGCCAGGCGGTCGTGCTGGTCGGGCCAGACGTAGGCGGTGAGCGTGAGCCGGCCGGGCTCCGTGGCCGGGTCGATCGGCTCGCGGTCCCCGCCGGTCCGCGCGACGACCTCGACCGGCGCCTCCGGCGGCGGCTGGCCCCGCCACGCGCCGGCCAGAACCACGGGCGACGACGGGTCGCCGTAGCGGCCCGCCTCGCCCGCTACGCAGAAGCGGTCGGCCCGCAGGTTCAGGCCGGCGCTGGTGCCGATCTCGACCAGCCGGACCGGCAGGCCGGCCTGCGCCACGAGATGGCGCAGGCCGCCGAGCAGCGCGGCGGCCCGGCCCACCTCGTTGGTCTGCGGCGGCCGGTCCAGCCAGCCCCGGACCGCGTCCCGCTGCCCGGCCAGCACCGACCGCAGCGCGGCCCAGGCCAGGGCGCCACCGGGTCCCGGGTCCGCGGTGCCGCCCGCCGAGGGATAGAACGCGGCAAGCTCGGGAGCCTGGCCGCTCAGGACCAGGGCGTGGACGCCGCCGAGCATGCGCAGGGCCAGCGCGCTGCGCCAGGGCGTGTCCAGGTACCCGCCGAGCACCGCGGCGACCGGGCCGCCGGCCTCCAGATCGGCGGCGGCGCGCTCGAGCAGTCGCGCGTACAGCGGGCTGCCGAGTTCTTCGCAGGCCACGGACTGCCGCCGCATCCGCCGCACGTTGGCCTCGACCAGCCCCGGCTCATCCCCCGAGGTGTCCACGCCGCCACTATCGCAGGGCCGCCGCGCGCCGCATACGGCGCCGCCGCTTCGCGACCCAGCAACTCGTCATCCTCACGAGCTCCTGACGACCTAAATGACTTCTTCCGCGGGCAGCCTTCGTGGTACACCTGCTCGGCAGCGCTACACGAGTCCCGGGGTTCCGATGCAGGCACCGCAGTTGCATGCTGGCGAGATCGACATCTCCACTGGTCTCGCCGCCAGGCTGATAGCCGAACAGTTCCCGCATTGGGCCGGGCTGCCGGTACACCCGGTCTCATCGGCGGGCACCGAGTGCGTCCTGTACCGGCTCGGGGACGATCTGGTGATCCGGCTGCCGCGCCGGCCGGGGGCAGGCATTGACGCAATCCTGACGCACGGAGTGCTGTCCCGGCTGGCGCCGTTTCTGCCGGTTGCCGTCCCGGCGCTCATCGCTGAGGGAGCTCCCACGGCGGAGTACCCGGCCTCATGGGGTGTGCTGCGCTGGCTTGACGGCGACACTCCCGTCGAAAGTCACCTGGCCGAGCCTGGCCTGCTCGCAGCGGACCTGGCCGGATTCCTCAACGCCCTATGGCACGTCGATCTATCAACGGTCGATCTCGCAGACAGATCCCCCGCCTACCGGGGCGGCCCGCTAACCGACCAGCATGAGTTCACCATCGATTCCATCGAGCACCTGCGCGGACTGATCGACACCGATGCCGCCAGGGCCATCTGGGAGCATGCCGCCCGGCTGCCGCCCTGGGACGGGCCGGATACCTGGATACACGCCGACATGATGCCCGGCAACATCGTCACCAGGAACGGACGCCTGGCTGCGCGGCCGCGCCCGTGCCCTGTCCATGGCCCTCGGCCACCTGGACTACTACCGCGACACCAACCCAGTCATGGCCGACAACGCCCGCTACACCATCCGCGAAATCCTTGCCGACTTTGTTCGTGCATAGCGACCGCGCTTGGATCTGCTAACTTCCGCGTGTCGTTCCCGGCTGTTCGCGACGGCTGGGGCAAAATAGCTCAAGGCCCCTCCATGTATGAGATGGAGGGGCCTTGACTGGCTCCGCCGGCCTAGCCGCCGATTGCTCGGCGGCCACGGCTGCTCGGCCAGCCACCGGGGGCGGTGCCCGTCTTCGGTGGTGAGTGCTTTTCTACGCCCCGCCCGACGCCCGCACAAGGGTTTTCCTGCAGGTCGTTGGGTTTTCTTTGGCCGTCCACAGGCCACGAGACGTTGTCCCCCGGCGGAGCTGGTTTTCCACCAGGCCGTCCACAGGCCGGTCCACAGGGCCGCGGTCGGCCGGTGCGGTTACCCGCGGGCCCGGATGGCGGCGACCAGCGCAGGGAGCACCTCGTTGAGGTCCCCGATCACCGCGTAGTCGGCGCGCGCGATGATCGGCGCCCCGGCGTCGGTGTTGACGGCCACGATGTGCTTCGAGCTCAGGCAGCCGGCCATGTGCTGGATCGCCCCGCTGATGCCGCAGGCCAGGTACAGCTCGGGCGATATCCGGGTGCCGGTCTGGCCCACCTGCTGCTGGTGCGGGCGCCAGCCCTCGCTGGTCACCACGCGGGACACGCCGACCACGCCGCCGAGCAGCCCGGCCAGTTCCTCGAGCACGCCGAACCCGTCGGGGCCGCCGACGCCGCGGCCGCCGCCCACCACCACGCGCGCGGTGGCCAGCGACGCTCCCCCGGCCCGCCCGGCCGACTCGGTGGCCGACACAAGCAGGTCGGCCTCGTCGAGCACGGGCTGGTACGCGCGCACCGCGGCCGGCGCCGGCTGTTCGGCGGGAACGGCGGGCACCGCGTCGACAGCCACCGTGAGCAGCGCCGGGGACGCCTCCAGCACCGCGTCCTCCAGCAGGCTGCCCGCCCAGCGGTGCCGGACCAGGCGCAGCGTGCCGTCCTCGCCCGGCCGGGCCGACGCGCAGTTCGCCGCCATGGGCAGGCCGGTGATCGCGCCGAGATGAGCCAGGACCTCGTGGCCCCGGTCGGTGCCCGCGGCCACCACGGCGCCGGCGGCCACCTCGCCGGCCAGCCCGGCCAGCGCCCTGGCCCAGGCCTGGGGCGCGTAGCCGTCCAGGCCGACCGCGTACACCTCGGCCGCCCCGTAGGCCGAAACGTCGGCCGCCAGCGCCGGGCCGACGCCGGCGTCGCCCCCGGCACCCGTTGCGCCCGGGGGCGGCCCGGCCGGCCTGGTCGCCGCGTTACCCATAGTGACGGCTGTGACGTCGCCCAGGGACCGGGCGAAGGTGAGGGCGCGCAGCGAGACGTCGGCGGCGTGCTCGCCGTCGCGCTCGACCAGGCACAGCACGGTCACGGGAGCACTCCGAGGTCGTCGAGCAGGGCGACCAGGGCGGGCACGGCGCCGGCGCCGGTCCCGAGGATCTCGGCCCGCTTGTTCTGGGCCGGGGGCACCCGCAGCCGCTCCTTGCGCAGGCCCTCGGCGTGCCACGGGTACCGTTCCGGCTCGATCCGCTCGATCGCGGCCCGCTTGGCCCGCAGCCGGCCCGGCAGCGAGGGGTACCGGGGCAGGTTGATGCCCTCCTTGACCGAGACCACGGCGGGCAGCGGCAGGTCGTAGGCCTCCTCGGTGCCGCGGTACTCGCGCCCGGCCCGCAGCCTCCCGCCGCTGACCTCGAGGTGCTTGATGCCGGTGACGCAGGGCAGGCCGAGCAGGTGGGCCACGCGCACGCCGACCTGGAACCCGCCGGTGTCGGCCGCCTCGTTGCCGAACAGGATCAGGTCGTAGGGGCCGCCCGCGCGGAGCGCGTCCACGATCGCCGCCGCGGTCGCGATCGGCCCCCATTCCCGGCCGTCGGTCTCCAGCAGCACCGCGCGGGACGCGCCGATCGCCAGCATGTCCCGTAGCTGATCGGCCGCGGCGGCGGGGCCGAGCGTGAGCACGGTCACGCGGCCGCCGTCGCGCTCGGCCAGCCGGACGGCCTCCTCGACCGCGCACTCCTCGTGCGGGCTGACCGTGAAGCCGGACATCCGGGTGTCCACGTCCTGGCCGTCGGCGGTCACCACGATCTTGCCGCCGACCATCGGGACGCGCTTGACGCAGACCGCGACCTCCACGCCGGTCAGCTCCTGACCCGCTCGTTGGCCGGATCGAACAGCGGCGTCGCGCCGGCCACGGCCACGGTGACCGGGTACCGCTCGCCCACGTACTCCACGGCCAGCTCGCGGCCGGCCTCGGCCTGGCCGGCGGGCAGGTAGGCCAGCAGCAGATGCTTGCCCACCGACGGTCCCGAGCCCGCGCTGGTCACGTACGACGGGCGCCCCCTGGCGTCGGTCAGCGGCTCGCCCTCGCGAGTCAGGATCGGCTCGCCGCCGAGCATGTAGCGCAGTTCGCCGGACGCCGACCGGTGGTCGTCCACGGTCAGCGTGCACAGCACCGCGCACGGCGGGGCGGAACGCTGCTCCAGGTAGGCGTCCTTGCCGAGGAACGCCTGCTCCTTCACCTTGGGCCGGGTCATCCCGGCCTCGACCAGGTTGTAGGAGCCGTCCAGCTCGGCGCCGAACGCGCGGTAGCCCTTCTCCAGCCGCCCGGTCGTGCCGTACACCCCGATGCCGACCGGGACCAGGCCGCGGGGCTGGCCGGCGTCCCAGATCGTGTCCCACACCCGCGCGCCCTCCTCGACCGGCGCGTACAGCTCCCAGCCGAGCTCGCCGACGTAGGAGATCCGCGAGGCCAGCACGGTCACCCCGCCGAGCTCGATCTCGCGGCAGGTGCCGAACGCGAAGCCGTCGCGCGACACGTCATCGGAGGTGACCGACGCGAGCACGTCCCTGGCCCGCGGGCCCCACAGCCCGAGCGTGGTCCAGGCCGAGGTCAGGTCGGTGACCGCCGCCCATTCTGCCCCGCCCACGCCATCCCCGCCGCCCACGCCGTCCCCGCCGCCCCCATCGGGCAGGCGGGCGGCGAACCACTTCAGGTCCGCCATCCCGGTCGCCCCGCCGGTGACCACCCGGAACCGCTGCAGGCCCAGGCGCACGATGGTCAGGTCGCCGCGGAAGCCGCCGCGCTCGTCGAGCAGCGAGGTGTACACCACCCGCCCGACGCGCACGTCCAGTTGCGCGACCGCGACGGACTGCACGGCCGCGAGGGCCCCGGGCCCGGTGACGTCGAACACCGCGAACGCCGACAGGTCGACCAGGCCGCACGCGTCGCGCATGGCCAGGTGCTCGGCGTTGATGATCGGCGACCACCAGCGCGATTCCCACTCGGCCTCGCGCTCCATGAGCCGGCCGGCGTAGCGCTCCAGCAGCCCGGCGTTCGAGGCGTACCAGTTGGGCCGCTCCCAGCCCGCGGTCTCGATGAACGCCGCGCCGAGTTCCTGCTCGCGCTGGTAGACGGGGCTGAGCCGCACCGGGCGCCCGGACTCCCACTGCTCGGCCGGGTGCACGATCCCGTACATCTTGTTGAAGCCCTCGCGCGCCCGCGCTCTCACGTGCGCGGTCGTGCGCTGATGGCCGTAGAACCGCGCGATGTCGGCCTCGTGCACGTCGATCTCGGGCGCGCCGCCGCTCATCCACTCGGCCACCGCGCGGCCGATCCCGGGACCTTCCTTGATCCAGCTCGCCGCGACCGACCAGAGCCCGGGGACCTCGGGTGTCTCGCCCAGCACCGGATGCCCGTCCGGGGTCATCGAGATAAGGCCGTTGATGGCATAGCGGACGCCGACGCGCTCGTCGCCGAGCAGATCGGGCATCAGCTCCAGGGCCTGAAGAAGCTGGGGGTCGAAGTCGTCCTGCGTAAACGGCATCTCCGTCGGGGACAGGACCGCCTCCTCGATCGACGGGATGTCGTCCGGTGCCACGATGATCGGGCGGTGGGCGTACGAGCCGACCTCCATGTCGCCGCCGTGCTGGCGCTCGTACATGTTCGTGTCGACGTCCCGGACGATCGGGTAGCTGATCTCTCCGGGCGTGTCCGCGAACAGCGGTATCGGGCCGACGCTGATCATCTGGTGCACGATCGGGGTGAGCGGGATCCTGGCCCCGGCCATCCTGGCGATCCGCGGTGACCAGACGCCGCAGCAGACCGCGCAGATCTCGGTCTCGATGTCGCCCTGGCTGGTGCGCACGGCGCTGACCCGGCCGTCGGGGCCGGTGTCGATGCCGAGCACCTCGGCGCCGGCCAGCACCCGCAGCGCGCCAAGTGCCGCCGCGCCCTCGCGCATGAGCGTCCCGGCCCGCAGCGAGTCGACCACACCGACCGTGGGGAAGTGCGCGCCGCCCAGGATCACCGACTCGTCGAGGTAGGGCACGAGCTTGGCCGCCTCGGCCGGGGAGATCACCGCGGCCGGTATCCCCCAGGCCTTGGCCGCGGTGGCGCGGCGGCGCAGTTCGTGCATGCGCGCCTGGGTCCTGGCCACCTCGATCCCGCCGCTTTGGGTGTGCACGCCGAGGGCCTCGTACTGCTCGGTGCTGTCGCGGGTGAGTTCCATCATCATCTTCGAGTACTCGATCGGGAAGATGAAGTTGGACGCGTGCCCGGTGGAGCCGCCCGGGTTCGGCATCGGGCCCTTGTCGACCAGCACCAGTTCGCGCCAGCCGAGCCGGGCCAGGTGGTACGCCAGGCTGTTGCCGACGATGCCGGCCCCGATGATGACCGCGCTGGCCCGGGTGGGGTTGTCGTTCATCGCTTCAGGACCCTATTCGACCGGGATCTCCTTGTTGATCAGGCCGAGATCGATGCCCTGGCGGCGCCGGACGAGCCTAGCGCCCACGTACACCACGATGGCCAGCACGTACATCCCGGCCATGTAGTACAGCGAGTCGCGGCTGTTGACGAAGTAGAGGGAGTTCGAGAGCCACTCGTACAGGTTGAAGCCGAGCAGCCCGATCGTGATTACGCCCGCCACGGGGACGATCTGCACGCCGAATAGCTTGATCCGGCTGGCCGGCGAGGCCCGCCACAGTTCCGGCTTCTTCCACGGCAAGATCACCACCGCGATCGCGCTGAACAGGTACGTCACCGCGATGACCAGGGTGGCGTCCAGCGTGTAGCTGCGGAACGTGGTCGAGTACGCGTACACGGCGGCCAGGCCCGCCGCCGGGAGCAGCATCAGGATCAGTGACCAGACCGGGACCTTGCGCTTCTCGGAGACCTCCGCCGCCCGGTCCGGGAGCACCCGGTCGAAGGCGGCCGCGAAGATGACCCGCGTCGAGGACAGGAACAAGGTGCCCACCCAGCCGAAGAACCACAGGCTCAGCACGAGGATGAGGATGACCTGGAACGCCGAGTTGTGCACCAGCCAGCCGGCGAACATGAACGGATACGGCCAGATGCCGAACTGCGGCGTGGCGTTGTAGTCCAGCGCGTTGAGGTTCTGGTAGAAGCCCCAGCCGACGGTCTTGGCGATCACCAGGAAGAAGACCACGGTCAGCGCCACGGTGGTCCACAAGCCCACGAACATCCCGGTGAACACGCGCCGGAAGTCGCTCGCCCCGCGGATCTCGCCGTAGAGCGTGGCGCCCCAGTTCGGCCACAGGATGAAGAACATCATCGCCGGCACGAGCAGCATCGTCGGCCCCAGCGGGCCGAAGCCGAAGGCCGAGGTGGTGTACCCGGCCTTCGCGGCCGCCTTGTTCGTCGCGGCGTAGGCGTTGTTGACGCCGAACAGCTTGTGCGCCTCGAAGTTGAACGAGCTGACGAAGCTGGCGTGCGAGTTGACCAGCAGCAGGATCACGACGACGGCGAACCCGATCACGCCGCCGAGGAAGCACCACTTCTGGATCCTCGCGTACCCGCCCATCCCGAGCGAGACCAGCAGGCCGGCCAGCGCGATCGTGATGAGCGTCACGATGAAGATCCCGTTCTTGGTGCCGAACCACGCGGCGCCGCCGCCGGGCCAGGTCCATTTGAGCGTCGCCCAGAGCGGCTCGAAAAGCTGGACCGAGAGGATGTTGCCGTAGATGGGTGCCCACAGCCAGAGGATGAACCACCAGCCGGTGGCGGCCATCACGAAGCCGAGGCCGCTGCCGAGGATCCGGGTCTGCCAGACGTAGTCACCGCCCGCCCTGGGGATCGTGACGATCAGCCCCGTGTACGCGATGACCAGGAAAGAGACCCAGACCCCCGAGATGACGACCGACGTCAGCAGCTGGCCCTTGGGAAAGGCCGGGCCCGCGAAGGTGAATTCGTAGATCCCCAGCGTGACGAAGTTGGTCGCCATGCACGCGTAGATCATCGAGTCCCGGACAGACCACCCCCGGACCAGGCCGGTCGCCTTCCGCAGGAAGAGGGTCGGTGTCTCGCCGCCAACCGCTTCTGTGGCCATTTGCTGCCCTCCTGGTGGTCAACCGTTCACAAGCAGGTATCTAGCGACCTTTCCTTTTTTCGCGTTCAGGTCCAGCACCGCGCCTTGCAGCACCCCGTCGCCGTAGACGCTGCCGGGGTTGATGGCCAGCGTCCGGCCCATCCGCTTGACCCCGCGGCTCTCGTGGATGTGGCCGTGGACCGACAGCATCGGCTGGTGCTTGAGGATCGCGTCCCGCACGGCCTTCGAGCCGACCGGCTTCATCACCGCCCCGCCGTGCGTGGGCCGCAACTGGTCGTCGAGCGCGGGCGCCTCGTCCAGGCCGGTGCCGTACGGCGGCGCGTGGAAGTTGAAGATCGTGCGCTCCATGTCCGGCACCTGGCCGGCCACCGCCTCGATCTTCTCGGCCAGTTCGGGCTCGGGCGCCTCGCGGAAGGTGTCCCACGGGGTCGGGTTGGTCCAGCCCATGGACACCAGGTGGAAGCCGCCCAGGTCGAGCACCTTGCCCTCGGCGAAACTCACGCAGGGCGACTGCTCGATGATGTCGTCGATCTCCCAGATGTCGTCGTTGCCGCCGTTGAGGATGCACGGGATATCGCCGCCGCGCAGCTTGCCGTCGGCCATGTCCAGCCAGCGGTCCAGGGACTGGGTCATCTCGGCCGTGAACCGGCGGTCGACCGCGCCCTCCTCCTGGCTCAGGTGCTGCAGCTCATCCGGGCTGACGATCGCCGGGTACGATCCGGAGTTGCGGATCTGGCGCTGGATGTCCTCGAGTTCCTGCTGGGTCTCCAGGGTGTAGGCCTGGCCGCGGACCGTGACCTTCCAGTGCCCGCCGTCGGCCACGATCGGCACCATCACCTTGCCGGTGACATCACCGCCGAGAATCACGATGTCGGCCTTGTAGAACGCGGCGGCATTCAGGAATTTCCGCCAGCAGACCTC
>DATAVV010000472.1:0-5243 GCA_036267555.1 Streptosporangiaceae bacterium
CGGCGGGCAGGTCGAGCCGGGCGCAGGCCATCAGCATGCCCGGCAGCGACTTGTCGCACCCGGCGATCGTGACCATGGCGTCGAACTGCTCGGCGTTCATCATCAGCTCGACCGAGTCGGCGATGATCTCGCGGCTGACCAGGGACGACTTCATGCCCTCGGTGCCCATGGAGATCCCGTCCGACACCGCGATCGTGCCGAACTCCAGGGGCACGGCGCCCGCCTGCCGCACGCCCTCCTTGGCCGCGCTGGCCAGCCCGTTGAGGTGCACGTTGCAGGGGGTCACCTCGTTCCAGGACGAGGCCACGCCCACCTGAGGCCGTTCGAGGTCATCCTCGGACAGGCCGACGGCGCGCAGCATCGCGCGGGCCGCGGCCCGGGACGGGCCGGTGGTGAGCGGGCCGGAACGCGGCCGGGGTAGCTGGCTGGTCATACCTTCTCCGCAACAGATTCGAGGTGAGCCGGGACATCAGACGGGGTGGAAGGGGCGGGCGGGCGAGGGGGGGCGGGCGCGGGCTCCGCACCCGCGCGCAGCAGGCCGTAGGCGACCCCGTCGGTCAGAGCCTCCCACGAGGCGGTGACGATGTCGTCGGAAACACCGACCGTGGTCCACTCCCCCACGCTGTCGGCCGAGGTGAGCATGACCCGGGTGACCGCGCTGGCCGCGGCCCGGCCGTCCAGGATCCGCACCTTGTAGTCGACCAGGTGGATGCCGGCCAGGGCCGGGTAGAACCCGGACAGCGCCCGCCGCAGGGCCTGGTCGAGCGCGTGCACCGGGCCGACCCCGTCGCCCACCGCGACCACGCGCTCCTCGCCGAGCCGCAGCCGCACGATCGCCTCGCTGCGGTCCTCGGCCTGGGAGCGCTCGATCATGACCCGGTAGCTGTCCAGGGCGAACCATTCGGGCAGCGCGTCGGCGATCTTGCGCACGAGCAGCTCGAACGAGGCGTCGGCCGCCTCGTAGGCGTAGCCGCGGTGCTCGGCCTCCTTCACCTGGTCCAGCACCTCGGTGGCCGTCTCGGGCGAGAGGTCCAGGCCCAGCTCGGCCGCCTTGGCCAGCACGTTGCTGCGCCCGGCCAGTTCGCTGACCAGGACCCGCTGCTCGTTGCCGACCGCGCCCGGGTCGATGTGCGCGTACGCGTCGGGGCGCCGGGCGATGGCCGAGGCGTGCAGGCCCGCCTTGGTGGCGAACGCCGACGACCCGACGTAGGGCTGGCGCGAGGCCAGCGGCAGGTTGGCGTAGTCGGCGATGGCCCGGGCGGTGGCGGCCAGTTCGCCCAGGCGGCCGGGCGGGAGCAGTTCGTGGCCCCGCTTCAGCTCGAGCCCGGCGATGACCGCGAACAGGTCCGCGTTGCCGCACCGCTCGCCATAGCCGTTGGCCGCGCCCTGCACGTGCAGCGCACCGCCGCCGGACACCGCGACCACCGAGTTGGCGACCGCGCAGGCGGAGTCGTTGTGGAAGTGCACGCCGATCCGGCAGTCGGCCCCGGCCGCCGCGGAGACCTCGGCGACCACGCGGGCGGCGTCGTCCGGCAGCGTGCCGCCGTTGGTGTCGCAGAGCGCGAGCGTGTCGGCCCCGGCCTCGATGGCGGCCTGGAGCACGGCCATCGCGTACCCGCGGTCGGCCCGGTAGCCGTCGAAGAAGTGCTCGGCGTCGAACACCACGCGCCGTCCCGCGGCCGCCATGTAGGCGACCGAGTCGGCCACCATGGCCAGGTTCTCGTCCCGCGTGGTGCGCAGCGCCTCGTCGACGTGCAGGGTCCAGGCCTTGCCGACCAGGGTCACGATCGGCGTGTTCGCGGCCAGCAGCGCGGCCAGGTTCGCGTCGTCGTCGACCCCGCGGCGTGGCATCCGGGTGGCACCGAACGCGGCGAGCTGGGCGTTCTTCCAGCCCAGCTCGCCGGCCCTGGCGAAGAACTCGGCGTCCTTGGGGTTGGACCCTGGCCACCCGCCCTCGACCACGTCGACGCCGAGCGCGTCCAGGGCCGCGGCCACCCGCAGCTTGTCGGCCACGGTCAGGTCCAGGCCGACCTGCTGCGAGCCGTCGCGCAGCGTGGTGTCGTAGATCTCTACCTTGGGCTCGGTTACCGGGGCGCTCATCGGACGGCGCCCGAGGATACCGGGCCGGAGGTGAGCGCGGCCCGCAGCGCGTCGTCCCAGCCGGACGTGGTGTCCGGGGCGCCGGCGCCGAGCACAGCCGACACGGCCGCGTCCAGGTCGGCGGCGGCATCGGTCTCGCCCAGGTGGTCGAGCATCAGCGCCGCCGACAGCGCCGCGCCGGCCGGGTTAGCGCGACCTGTGCCCGCGATGTCCGGGGCCGAGCCGTGCACCGGCTCGAAGATCGAGGGGCCGGTGCGGTCGGGGTTGAGGTTGCCGCTCGGCGACAGCCCGAGACCGCCGGTCAGCGCGGCGCCGAGGTCGGACAGGATGTCACCGAACAGGTTGTCGGTCACGATCACGTCGAACCGCCTGGGGTCGTCGACCAGGTACAGGCAGGCCGCGTCGACGTGCGCGTACCCCAGGGGCAGGCCCGCCTCGGCGGCCACCTCCGCGGCGGTCCGGCGCCACAGGTCCCCCGCGTGCGTGAGCACATTGGTCTTGTGCACCAGGGTCAGGCCGCCGCGCCGGCGGGCGGCCAGTCCGGCCGCGTAGCGCACACAGCGCTCCACCCCGGCCCGGGTGTTCAGCGACTCCTCGGTCGCGCTCTCGAACGCGGTCCCGCGGTGCACGATCCCGCCCGCGCCCGCGTACAGGCCCTCGGTGTTCTCGCGCACGATCACGAAGTCGAGGTCAGCCGGATCGAGCCGGGATACCGCCCCGGCCACGCCGGGGCGCAGCTTGGACGGCCGCAGGTTCACGTAGAGGTCAAGCTCGGCGCGCAGCCGCAGCAGCAGGCCCCGCTCGAGCACGCCGGGCGGCACGTCCGGGCTGCCGACGGCGCCGAGCAGGATCGCGTCGGCCTTGCGCAGTTCCTCCAGGACCGTGTCGGGCAGTATCTCGCCGGTGGCCAGGTAGTGCCGGGCGCCGAGCGAGTAGGCGCGCCACTCGACCACGAACCCGTGCTGCACGGCGACCGCGTCCACGCACTCGCGGGCCACCTCGGTTACCTCGGGCCCGATCCCGTCACCGGGGAGGTACGCGATCGTGTAGGCCCGGTTCGATGCGGTCACGCGTCCTCCCGGTCGGTGGGCGCGTCAAGCCAGCTCATCATCTGCCGCAGCGGACGGCCGACCTGCTCGACCTTGCTGGCGTTCGCTTCGGCGCGCAGACGCTCGAAGTTGGGCCGCCCGGCGTCGTCCTCGGCGATCCACTCCCGCGCGAACTCGCCGGACTGGATGTCGGCCAGGATCTTGGCCATGGCCTCGCGGGTCGGGGCCCCGATCACCCGGTCGCCGCGGGTCAGGTCGCCGTACTCGGCGGTGTCGCTGACCGAGTACCGCATCCACTTCATGCCGCCCTCGTACATCAGGTCGACGATCAGCTTGAGCTCGTGCAGGCACTCGAAGTAGGCGACCTCGGGCTGGTACCCGGCCGCGACCAGGGTCTCGAAACCCGCGTTGACCAGGGACGTCACTCCCCCGCAGAGCACGGCCTGCTCACCGAACAGGTCGCTCTCGGTCTCCTCCTGGAACGTGGTGACCAGCGCGCCGGCCTTGGTGCCGCCGATCCCGCAGGCGTAGGAGCGGGCCAGGTCCCAGGCCTTGCCGGTAGCGTCCTGGGCCACGGCCACGAGCACCGGGGTGCCCTGGCCGGCCTCGAACTGGCGCCGCACCAGATGCCCGGGCGCCTTGGGCGCCACCATCGCGACGTCCACCTCGGGCGGCGGGGTGATGTAGCCGAAGTGGATGTTGAAGCCGTGCGCGAAGAACAGCGCGTCGCCGGGGCGCAGGTTCGGCGCGATCGCCTCGGCGTACAGCGCGCGCTGCCCGGTGTCGGGCGTGAGCACCATGATCACGTCCGCCCAGGCGCAGGCGTCGGCGGGGTCGGTGACCGTGAGGCCCTCGGCCTCGGCCTTGGGCCGGGACTTGGACCCCTCGGGCAGGCCGACGCGGACCTCGCAGCCCGAGTCGCGCAGGCTCAGCGCGTGAGCGTGGCCCTGCGAGCCGTAGCCGAGCACGGCGATCTTGCGGCCCTGGATCAGGCTGAGATCAGCATCGGTGTCGTAGTAGACGGTGGCCATCGGTTATGTGTCCTCTCAGGCGGTTCAGGCGGTTCAGGCAGTTGGTCGGGCCGGTCGGGAGGCGGTCAGACCGCCACCGGGCCGGCGGCGGGTTCGGCCGCCACGCTGAGGCCGCGGTCGGTAATCGTGCCGCTGCCGCGAGCCATGGCGATCCGGCCGGTGCGCACGAGCTCGCACGTGCCGTACCGCTCCAGGTTCTGCAGCAGGGAGTCGAGCTTGCCCGGGCTGCTGGTGGCCTCGAGGACCACCGTCTCCGGGCTCATGTCGACCACGTTGACGTGGAACACCGTCGCCACCTCGAGCAGTTCTCCGCGTAGCGCCGGGTCGATCCTCACCTTGATCAGCGCGAGCTCGCGCTCGATCGCGGCGTGGTCGTCCAGTTCGACGACCTTGAGCACGCGGACCAGCTTGTCGAGCTGCTTGGCCACCTGCTCCACGGGCGTCGAGGCCCCGTCGACGACGATCGTCATCCGGCTCACCCGCTCGTCCTCGGTCGGGCCCACGGCCAGGGAGGAGATGTTGAACGCGCGCCGGGAGAACATGCCGGCGACATGGGCCAGCACGCCCGGCTTGTTCTCCACCAGGACCGACAGCGTGTGCGTGCTCATCGGGCCAGCACCTCCATGTTCTTGGTCGGCAGGGCGGTGCCCGGCTCGCCGCGCACCTCGCGGCGGGTGGCCGCCTGCTGCTCCTCGGGGCTGAACTCGGGCCCGAGCGCGATCTCGTCGTTGGGCCGGCCCGCGGCCACCATGGGGAACACGCCCTCCCGGTCGTGCACCCGGAAGTCGACCACGGTGGGCACGTCCGTGGTGGCCAGCGCCTTGTCCAGCACCGCGTCGACGTCGTCGGCCCGCTCGCAGCGCAGGCCCTGGCAGCCGTAGGCCTCGGCCAGCTTCACGTAGTCGGGGATCGCGGTGCCCAGCTCGACCTCGGAGTACCGCTCCTCGTAGAACAGCTCCTGCCACTGCCGGACCATGCCGAGGAACCCGTTGTTGAAGATCAGCACCTTGATCGGCAGGTGCTCGATCGCGCAGGTGGCCAGCTCCTGGGCGGTCATCTGGAA
>DATAVV010000473.1:0-6368 GCA_036267555.1 Streptosporangiaceae bacterium
TTCGCTCGACGAGTTCGTCGCCGCGCTCAAGAAACCGCGGTCGGCCTGGGTGATGGTGCCGGCCGGAGACGTCACCGGGCAGGTGATCGACGACCTGGCCAGCCGCATGGAGCCGGGCGACATCATCATCGACGGCGGCAATTCCTACTACCGTGACGACATCGAGCGCAGCAAGAGGCTGGCCGAGCGCGGCGTCCGCCTGGTCGACTGCGGGACCAGCGGGGGAGTTTGGGGCCTGGACCGCGGCTACTGCCTCATGATCGGCGGCGACGACGACGCGGTGGCCCACCTGGCCCCGCTGTTCCAGTCCATCGCCCCCGGCGTGAAAGCCGCCGAGCGCACGCCCGGCCGCACCGGCGAGCCCGTTCCCGCCGAGCAGGGCTGGCTGCACTGCGGGACCAACGGCGCGGGCCACTTCGTCAAGATGGTCCACAACGGGATCGAGTACGGGATGATGGCGGCCCTGGCCGAGGGCCTGAACGTGCTGCACAACGCCGACATCGGCACCCGCCAGCAGCAGTCCGACGCCGAAACGGCCCCGCTGGAGCACCCGGAGTACTACCAGTACGACATCGACACCACCGCGGTGGCCGAGGTCTGGCGCCGGGGCAGCGTCATCGGCTCGTGGCTGCTCGACTTGCTCGCCATCTCCCTGTACCAGTCGCCGGACCTGTCCGATTTCTCCGGCCGGGTCTCGGATTCCGGTGAGGGCCGCTGGACCTCGATCGCCGCGATCGACGAAGGCGTCCCGACCCCGATCCTCACCGGCGCGCTGTACTCGCGGTTCTCCTCCCGCCAGCTTGACCTGTTCGCCGACAAGGCCCTGTCCGCCATGCGCAAGCAGTTCGGCGGCCACGACGAGAAGCCCGCCCAGAGCTAGGCACCATCAACCACGGGGCGCCGCGCATCGCGCGGCGCCCCGCGCGGCATTTGAGGAGTTCTCGCGGCGTTTGAGCGATGCGCTCGCCGCGTTAAGCCGCGTTAAAAGGCCGAAAATCACCATAGCGGGCTCTCGGTTTGTTTGGTAACTTTCCTAATTAACCCGAGGGCTGGAGGCCGGCTATGCGGCGTGTGGCAGCGAGACTCCCGGCTGTGACGGCGGGCCTGGCGATGACGGCCGGGATGGTCTCGGCGGCAGGAGCCGCGACGGGAACGGCCGCCGCGGCGGCGAAGCTGGCCGCCCCGGTGGTGCGCGTCGATCAGGTCGGGTACACGCCGCGGAGCAGCAAGGTGGCGTTCGCCATGCTGCCCCGGGCGGTGGGCAGCGTCCGGTTCGCCGTGGTCGGCCGGCGCGGCGTCGTCTACCGGGGCCGGTCGTCCGACAACGCCGGCCGGTGGAACGCGAACTACCGCGCGGTGTACAAGCTCACGTTCTCGGGCCTGGGCCGGCCCGGCACCTACCGCGTCGAGTTGCTGGGGTCGGCGCGCGCGGTGTCCCCGTCGTTCCGGATCGCCAGCGCCCAGGCGCTCTACCACGGCCTGGTGCGCAACGGCGTGCGGTACTTCACCTCGGAGCGGGACGGCGCCGACGTCGCGGGCTCGGTCCTCGACCGCAAGCCGGCCAACCTCACCGACCGCCGCGCCTACGTCTACGCCGACCCGAGTTTCGACAGCGACGACAACCTGCTCGGCACGCTGACCAAGGTCGGGGGCCCGGTCGACGTCTCCGGCGGCTGGTTCGACGCGGGCGGCGGCTACGAGAAGTTCGGCTACACGGCCAGCTACGCCGACGCGCTGCTGCTGACCGCGGCCCGCGACGTCCCCGGCCAGTACGCCACGCTGCGCCCCGAGGCCGAGTTCGGCCTCAACTGGATCCGCAAGCTGTGGAACCCGGCCCAGAAGGTCCTGTACATGCAGGTCGGCATCGGCAACGGCAACGCCAGCAACACGATCCAGGGCGACTACAACTTCTGGTTCCTGCCGCAGGCCGAAGACCATCTCGACGTCGCTTCCGGCGGGAACCCGGGCCCGACCGCCTACTACGTCAAGTACCGCCCGGTGTTCCCGGCCGCACCGCCCGGCCAGCCGGTCAGCCCGGACCTGGCGGGCCGGTACGCCGCCGACTTCGCGCTCGGCGCCCAGTTGTCCGCGCGGACCGGGCGGCGCGACGCGCAGCGGCTGCTGTCGCTGGCCCGCGGTGTCTACGCGATGGCCAAGACCACCGACGTCGGCTCGCTCGTCACCACGTTCCCCAACGACTACTACCCGGGCACCGAGTGGAAGAGCGACATGCTCTGGGGCGCCACCGAGATCGCGCTGGCCGACGAGGCGCTGCACGTGCCGGCCTGGCGGCTGCGCGCCGACCTGCAGGTCGCGGCGCGCTGGGCCCGCGCCTACATCGCGCAGGGCCACCCGGCGGGCGGCGACACCTTCAACCTGTACGACAACGGCGCGCTCGCCGAGGCCGACCTGCTGCAGGCCATGCGGCGGGCCCCGCTGGCCCCGGTCATCGCCCCGGGCGCGCTGCGCAGCGACCTGGCCGCGCAGTTGCGGCTGGGGGAGCGCACGGCCGCGGGCGACCCGTTCGATCTCGGGACGGCCCTGGGCGACAGCGACGCCACGCCGCACGCGTTCGGCCTGTTCGTGACCGACGAGCTGTACCAGCGCAGCGGCGGGTCGGCGCAGTTCCAGGCGTTCGCCCAGCAGCAACTCAACTTCGCGCTCGGCGGCACCGGCTGGGGCAGTTCGTTCGTGGCCGGGGCGGGCAGCACGTTCCCGCACTGCATGCAGAGCGAGATCGCGAACCTGGCGGGCTCCCTGAACGGCCGGGGGAACATCCAGGTCGGCGCCACGGTCGACGGCCCGAGCGACCCGTCCAACTTCGAGGGCCTGGGCAGCGTCACCGGCATGCGGGCCTGCAGCGCCGGCCACTACCAGGCGTTCAACACCCCGTCCGCCGCCTACGAGGACAACGTGGTGAGCTGGCCTTCGGTCGAGCCCGCCGACGACTACACCGCGGTCTCGCTGCTGGCGTTCGCGCTGGCGGGAGGCAGATAGCGGGCCCGGCCGGCTTCCGCGCTCGGAGGGGAAGCGCGGAAGCGGGTGGGGCCTGGGGAGTCGCCCCCCCGAGGGCAGCACAGCGACAGGCCGCGGCCCGGCGTGATCTGATGAACAGATGAAGGTTCGGATCGGGATCTCGCTGGGGCCTTCGGCCGCCGTCCCCGCCGCGTTCGGTACCGCCGTCGACGAGATCGAGCAGGCCGGCGTCGACTCGCTGTGGCTGTCGGAGATGGTGTACGGCTCGCTGGTCGAGCCGTTCATCGGGATGGCGCACGCGCTGGCCAGGACGACGCGGCTCAAGGTGGGCACCGGGGTCGCCGTGCTGCCGGGCCGCCACCCCGTGCTCGTCGCCAAGCAACTGCTCACGCTGGCCGGGCTCGCGCCCGCTCGGGTCCTGCCGGTGTTCGGCCTGCGCCCGGCCCGGCGCAATGAGTGGGAGGCGTTCCCGGTTCCGCCCGGGCGGCGGGCCGACGTGTTCGACGAGTCCCTGCGGCTGCTCCGGCTGCTGGTGCGGCAGGACGACGTGTCGTTTGCGGGCGAGTTCTTCACGCTCGAGGGCGTGACGCTGGGACCGCGCCCGGCCAAGCCGCTGGACATCTGGCTGGGCGGCAGCGCGCCCGCGGCCCTGGACCGGGTGGGCCGGCTCGGTGACGGCTGGCTGGCCAGCTTCATCACCCCGGCGCAGGCCCGAGCCGGGCGGGAGGCCATCGAGGCCGCCGCCGCGGCGGCCGGCCGCGAGGTGGAACCCGACCACTACGGGGTCAGCCTGGCCGTCGCGACCGAGGGCATCCCCGACTCGCTGATCGCGGCCGCCCGGGCCCGGCGGCCGGACGCGGATCCGGCCACCCTGATCGCCGCGAGCTGGCCGGACGCCCGCCGCCTGATCGAGCAGTACGTGGCCGCGGGCCTGACCAAGTTCGTGCTCAGGCCCGCGTCCCCGCAGGCCTCGCTCAGCGGGTTCCTGGAGAAGTTCGCCGCCGAGATGATGCCGCTGCAGAGCTGACGCCCCCGGCCAAGACGCCCCCACCCAAAGACGCCCCCGGCCGAGGGGGCCGGCGCGGGCCGTCAGTCCTTGCGGCCGGAGACGGCCAGGCTGACCCCGATGCCGATCATGGCCAGGCCGCCGGCGCCGCCGAACATCTCCAGGCGCCGGGGGGAGCGGGCGAGCCAGCCGCGGGCCGTGCCCGCGGCCAGGGCCCAGCTTCCGTCCGACACCACGGCGATCCCGATGAAGATCGCGCCGAGCAGCAGCATCTGCAGCGGCACGTGACCCGCGGAGCGGTCGACGAACTGCGGCAGCACCGCGGCGAAGTACACGATCGACTTGGGGTTGGTCGCCCCGACCAGGAACCCGTCCCAGACGATCCGCCCGTGGCTCTTCTTCGTCACCGGCTCGCTGAGCGCCTCGGCCAGCGACCGCCGGTGCCGCACCGCCTGCACGCCCAGGTAGATCAGGTAGGCCGCGCCCGCCAGCTTGATCGCGGTGAAGATGGCCACCGACCGCTCGACCAGCACCCCGACGCCGAACGCCACGGCCGCCACCTGCGCGTACTCGCCAATCTGGCCGCCCAGGGCGGTGCCCACCCCGGCCGCCCGGCCTAGTTGCAGCGAACGGCTGATCACGAACAGCACGCTCGGCCCCGGCACCACGATCAGCGCGAAGGAGACCAGTATGAACGCCAGCAGATGCGTCGTCGGTAGCACGAACCGAGCGTAGCGACCCCGCCCGCCCGGCCGCCAGCCGATAAACGCGGGCTGCTAGCTGCCCCAGCCCTCGGGCGGGTTCTGCCGGCCGGGCTTGACCTGCCAGTACTCCCACAGATCCGCGCAGCGTCCGTCGGGAGCGAAGCGCAGCAGCAGGCAGCCAGGCAGCGTGACGTCGCCGTCGTCGGGATCGATCAACGTCGCCCACCACTCCACCGCGGTCCGGTCCCCGGTGACGACCGGCCTTCCCATGCGCACGACGACCTCGCGCTGGTTCCCGGCCCCGCGCCGCCAGTACCGCCGGATGGCATCGCTCCCCAGGTATGGCTCGCGGAAGACGCTCGACCGGTACGACGCGTCGGGCGTGAACAGGTCGACGATCCCGCGCTGGCCGAGGCGCCCGGCTCGTTCGGGTCCACGCTCGAACAGGAGCAAACCCTCGGCGACGAGGAGTGGCGGGCGATGATGCGGCGCGGCGCCGTCTTTGTCGTGGCCGCCCGGGGAGCCGTCGGCGGCGTGGCCGCGGGGATCCGTCGTCCCGATCCGGCCGAACGCGGCCTCGGGGCCATGTGGGTCGCCCCGCCCTGGCGTGGCCGCGGGGTCGCCGCCCGGCTCGCCGATGCGGTCATCGACTGGGCCCGCCAGGAGGGCGCCGCCCGGCTTGGCCTATGGGCACCGGCCGACAACCCCCGCGCCTGCCGGTTCTACGAGCGCCAGGGGTTCCGGTCGAGCGGGAAGACCAGGCCCTTCCCCGGCCACCCCGGCCGCTTGATCGCCGAGATGCGCCTCGACCTGCCCTGACCTAGCGGGCACTCCCACCGCCCGATGGGGCCCGTGGCCCGCAGAGTCGAGAAGTAATTCGGTAATCATTTCTGCTCATGTCAAAGCATGCCGAGAACTGTCGGACCTTGCCTCTAGTATCGAACTAGCAATCGAAGACCGAGGTTCGAGGAGGCCACTCAGGTCATGTGCTTACCCGGCCAGCCGTCCCCCGCTGCTGCCTCGGCGCCCGCGACCGCCGCTGAGGCCGTCGCGATGGCCGAGGCCGGGCTGGGCTGGCTGGCTGACGCCGACTTCACGGCGCTGACCACCAGTGAGCAGGCGGACTGTCTGCGCGGGCTGGAGCGGGCCGAGTCCATGAAAACCGCGGCCCAGGCCAGTGCCCTGTCGGCATTCGGCGCCGCCGACGGCTGCCGCGACGACGGGCACGGCTCAGCCAAGACCTGGCTGCAGTGGAAGACCCAGATCACCGACGGCGCCGCGACCGGAGCCATGGGATGGATGCGGCGCCTTTACGCTCACCCCCTCATCCGCGGCGCCCTGGCCGACGGCGAGATCTCCGCCTCCTGGGCGAAGCAGATCTGCGACTGGACAAACAAGCTTCCAGCCGAGGTGCGCGACGACGCCGACTCGGTCCTGCTCGCCGCCGCCCGCAGCGGCATGGACCTCGACGACATCGGCGGCCTGGCCGAAGAGATCCAGCGGCAGACGGCCCAGCCCGACACCGACGGCCCTGATGACGGGTTCGATGACCGGTCGGTGAGCCTGGAGACCACGTTCGGCGGCGCGGGCACGCTGCGCGGCAACCTGGCCCCGTCCTGCACCGCCGCCCTGACCGCCGTGCTGGACTCGCTCGGCAAGCGCGCGGGTCCGGAGGACTTGCG
>DATAVV010000474.1:0-6529 GCA_036267555.1 Streptosporangiaceae bacterium
CGCGATCCTGCTCATCCGTTCGGCGCGGTCGCCAGCCGAGCCGCCCACTGCGCCACGGTGAGCACCTCCGCCTGGCGGGGAAACACCTTCTCGGTCAGCACCCGGTGCACCTCAGCGTCCGCGTCCAGGCAGGCGTCGGCCAGGACCACGAGCCCGTAGTCCAGGTCGGCCGCCTGCCGCAGCGTGGACAGGACCACGCCGCTGGTCGCGATGCCGGTCAGCACCAGCGTGCCCGCGCCCACGCCGCGCAGCAGGACCTCCAGGTCGCTGCCGGTGAACGCCGACACCCGGCGCTTGGTCACGGCCAGGTCGCCCGGCTGCGGCGCGACCGCGGGATGCACCGCGGTAGCCGGGTCGCCGGCCGTGAACCGGCCCGAGGACGCGATCGCCGAGAAACTCCGGTTCCTGGCGCTGACCTCCGGGTAGCCGGGCCGGAAGTCGATGGTCACGTAGATCACCGGGACGCCCGCGCCGCGGGCGGCGGCGACCGCGGCGGACAGCCGCGTCAGGTAGCCGGGATCGTCGGCGAAGCGCTCGACGATCCCGCGCTGCACGTCCATGACCAGCAGCACGGTCGCATCCATAAGAGAACTCGCTCCTTCCGGCGGGGAAAACCCCGTGACGGGTCACGGGCCGCTCAGTAGCCTGCCGCATGAACATTCCCGCGCAGGCAGGACCCCGGCATTGACGGCATTGCCCGGTGACTACGACACCGACCCGCAGCGCTTCCTGGCCAACGCCGACTGGCCGCACGACGACGTCCACCCCCATGTGGCGGCCCGGCTGGCGGCCGCGGGCGCGCGCCTGGTGCTCGACGTGGGCGGCGGCCACGGCAACCTCGCCCGGCTGCTGCCCGGCCTGGGCATGCGCTGCCTGCTGATCGACATCTCCCCGGCCATGCTGGCGCTGGCGCCGCGTCCTGCGCCCCGAACCGCGACAGCACGCCCGAACTGGCCCACGTCCTGCCCGGCTGGGGCGCGACCTCGACGTTTGACGGTGAGGATGCCCCGGCCATCGCGGCGTCGGTGTTCAGCGGGCCGGATGACCGGGTCGACGTGCAACGCTGGGACGAGCCCATGCACACGCTGTCGACCACCCGGTACGCGGCCGCCTTCCTGCGCTCCCAGCTCATGGCCGAGGACGACGCGGCGCGTGCCGCCGCCGGGCTGCCGCTGCCGCTGACCCTGACCATGCGCGGCTGCTTCGTCTACGCGACCAAGGGCTGAGTTGAATTGCGCCTCCGGCGGCGCGCGGGTCAGGACGGCTCGTCGTACCGGACCGGGGTGGTGTACCGCGGATCCTCGTGACGGTGCCAGTAGGCGTCGCGCAGTTGCAGCGTCAGCGGTCCCGGCACCCCCGCCCCGACCGGCTTGCCGTCGATGGCCGTCACCGGCATGATGCCGCCCGCCGTCGAGGTGGCCAGCACCTCATCGGCCCGGCGCAGGTCGTCGGCGGTGAGGCGGCCCTCCCGTACCGGCTCGCCCGCCTCGGCCGCTAGCTCGATCATCGACCGGCGGGTGATGCCATGGAGCGTGCCGCGGGCCGGGGTCAGCCACTGACCGTCCACGCGGGCGAACACGTTGTAGCCCGGCCCCTCGGTGACCGCGCCGGACCCGTCGCCGAGGACCACAAGTTGCGCGTCGTGGTCGTAGGCGTCGAGCAGGGCCAGTTCCATGTCGAGCCAGTGGTAGTTCTTGGCCAGCGGGTCGACGCTGTCCGGCGGGATCCTGGTCATCTCGCTGATCCACATGCTCGCGCCCTGCTTCTGCTGCTCGGGCGAGTTGATCCACACGAACGGCACCGCGTAGCAGTAGAACGTGGCCCGGGCGGTGCGCAGGTCACGGGAGCCGGGCGCGACCCGGCCGCGGGTGCACGTCATCGACACGTACGCCTCGCGCAGCCCGGCCCGGCGCACGCACCCGTGCAGGATCGTCTCGATCTCGGCCCGGTCGTGGCCGGGATCCAGCCGCAGCCGGGCCAGGCTGGAAAGGAACCGGTCGAGGTGGTCATCCAGCCGGTAGAAGCGCCGCTGCCAGACGTGAACCACGTCGTATGCGGCGTCGGACCGGGTGACGCCCAGGTCGAGGACGGAGATCTTCGCGTCCTCGACCGGGCAGTACCGTCCGCCGATCCAGGCCGCTCCCGACGGCCACGGCGGCGTCGCCGCAACGGAGCCCGCGCCTGCTGCCGTCATTTGCCCTCCGCCCGTCAGCCCGGTGTGGGAACCGGATCAACCTCCGGACGAGGATTGCAAACGTCCCGCACCCTGGCAAGCCCGGCGAGCGGGCCAAAATTAAGACGGGATGAAGTCGAAAGTGTCGGGGTCGGGGCCGGTGCGCTCGTTCTTGTTCAGCGCGGTGATGAACGCGACATCCTCGCCGGACAGCTCGAAGTCGAAGATGTCGATGTTTTCCTTGATGCGGGCGGGCGTCACCGACTTGGGGAACACGATGTCGCCACGCTCGATGTGCCAGCGCAGCACCACCTGGGCCGGGGTCTTGCCGACCGCGCGGGCGATCGAGGTGATCACCGGGTTGTCGAGCACCTTGCCCTGTGCGATCGGCGACCAGGCCTCGACGGCGATCTCGTGCTCGCCACAGAACGCGCGCACCTCGTCCTGGGTCAGGTACGGATGGACCTCGATCTGGTTGACCGCCGGAGGGATCTCGCATTCGGTGTGCAGCCGCCGCAGGTGGTGCGGCTGGAAGTTCGAGACGCCGATCGAGCGGGCCCGGCCCTCGCGGTAGAACTCCTCCAGCACCCGCCACGTCGACACGTAGTCGCCGTCGTACCGGGTGGGCAGCGGCCAGTGGATCAGGAACAGGTCGACGTAGTCGAAGCCGAGCGCGCTCAGCGTGCCGTCGAAGGCCTTGCGTGCGTCGTCGGGCAGGTGACTGGCATTGTCCAGCTTGCTCGTGACGAACACGTCGGCGCGGTCCAGCCCGGATGCCTCGATGGCCTCGCCCACCTCCTGCTCGTTGCCGTACCCCTCGGCGGTGTCGACGTGCCGGTAGCCCGCCTGCAGGGCCGTGGTCACGGCCTGGGCGGTGTCCTCGGGCTTGACCTGGAACACCCCGAAGCCGAACTGCGGGATCGTCTTGCCGTTGTTCAGCATGATCTGAGGTACCGAGGTCACGATGAACTTCCTCCACACTGATGGCTGGTTACGTGCTTCTGTCCCTGTTCCCCTGCCCGCTGCCGGCGAGTTAACCCATGCCCGGCGAAGACACGAACGGTAACCGGCCGGATGCTGGCAGACTGGGATGATGTCCGCGCTGCCCTTGAGTTCTCCTGACACGCGCCGTGCCGCCGATTCTACCGCGCCCCCGCCCGCCGTGGCCGAGCCCGCCGCGGGCCCGCGCTACGAGCCGTGCGTGCTGCTCAAGCTGGGTGAGATCGTGCTCAAGGGCAGGAACCGGCAGCAATTCGAGCGGCTGCTGCACGAAAACATCCGGCGCGCGGTGCGCGACGCCGGGGTGCAACTCTGGCAGCGCGAGGGCGTGATCGTGCTGCGGGTGGCCGGCGACTCGGCCGCTGATCCCGACGCGGCCGAGGCCACGGCGGACCTCGTGGCCGCGCGCATGCGCAACGTCATGGGCCTGTCGCGGGTGTGCCGCGCGGTGCGGGTGGCCAAGGACCCGGAGGCCGCGATCGAGGCCGCTGTGACGCTGACCGCCGGGCGCTCCGGCTCGTTCGCGGTCCGGGCCCGGCGCCGCGACAAGCGCTTCCCCGTGACCTCGGCCCAGTTGGCCCGGCTGATCGGCACCCGGATCCAGGAGGTACACGGCTACCCGGTGAACCTGTCGCGCCCCGACACCACCGTGTTCGTCGAGGTCGATCAGTCCGAGGTGTTCGTGTTCACCGAGGGACTGCCGGGCCCGGGCGGCCTGCCGGTAGGCATGAGCGGGCGGGCGCTGGTGCTGATGTCGGGCGGCATCGACTCGCCGGTGGCCGCCTACCGGATGATGCGCCGCGGACTGCGCTGCGGTTACCTGCACTTTTCGGGCATGCCGCTGACCGGGCCCGAATCGGTGTACAAGGCCTACGGCCTGGTCCGCGAGCTGGACAAGTTCCAGGGCGGCTCACGCCTGTTCGTGGTGGCGTTCGGCCGGGCCCAGCAGCGGCTGGCCACGTCGGGCGCCGGGCGGTTGCAGATCGTGGCGCAGCGCCGGCTGATGCTCAAGACCGGCGAGGCGCTGGCCCGGCGGCTGCGCGCGGCGGCGCTTGTCACCGGCGACTCGCTGGGCCAGGTGAGCAGCCAGACGCTGACCAACATCACCGCGCTGGACGACGCGGTCACGCTGCCGATCTTGCGCCCGCTCATCGGCCTGGACAAGACCGAGATCATGTCCGAGGCGCGCCGCATCGACACGCTGTCGATTTCCGAACTGCCCGACCAGGACTGCTGCTCGCTGCTGACCCCGCGCCAGGTCGAGACCCGGGCCCGGATCGAGGACCTGCGCCGGATCGAGGCCCGGTTGGAGGCCGACGACCTGGCCGAGGAACTCGCCGCGGCCGCGCAGGAACATACGCCGACGCGCGAACTCAGTGCGACAAGCGCGAATTCGGCCCGGCAGACCAGGAATATTCCTTAACGGAACGCCACACGTCGGCCGTCGTGCCCCCGGCCGGCGACCGCGGCGGGCCGGTCTGCGCCGGCGTGGGCCCGGAGGACCGGCAGTTCCTGACGGCCAGGTAGACGCGGATGACCCCGCGGCTGCCGGTGCTGAGGTAGAGGTGGATGACCCCGCCGTGGGCCGCCACGGTCACCTGCTCCACGACCAGCCCGTGGCCGTGCGGCGCCGCCGGGCGGCGGGCCGCCCGGCGGTCGCGGGCGGCCAGCTGGCCGTGAACGGCCCCGTGCTCCCAGATGGCGGCGTCACCGCCGGTGGTGGTGAGCAGCCCCCCGATGCCCCACAGCGTGGTCGTCCCCGGTACGAGTGCCAGGTCACCAACGCCGACCCCGGCACCGGGGCCGGCCGCGATCCTGGTCCGCGTCCAGGCGCCGACGCGGGACAGGTGCAGGATCCACGTGGCCGGGCTGGCGCCCCCGGTCACGACCGGGATCCAGATTCCGCCCGCGCCGTCCGGGGCGAACCGCTCGGACTGCTGCACTTTCCAGGGGGCCAGGAACCGCGCCCAGCGCTTGCCGTTCCAGTGGGCCAGCACGAGCCGCCCTTCCGCCCCGCTCGCGGGGTCGATCCCGGACACCCAGATGCTGTCCTTGGCCACGGCCAGGATGTCGCCCGGCTGAGTGTCGCCCAGGACCGGCGCGGCGCTGGGCACCGCCGTCCAGGCGTGGCCGTTGTAGTGGATCACGCCGCTGGCCGTGAGGCCCCAGATGTTGTGGCGGGAGACCGCGCTGGCCCGGTAGACGGCCGCGGCGAGCCCGGTGGCCCGTATCCAGGTGCGGCCGTTGTAGTGCCAGGTGCCCAGGCCGGTCGCGCCGGTGAAGCTGGACGGTCCGAACACCCAGACGTCGGCCGGGCTGATCACCGAGACCGAGGTTGCCTCCCCGCCCTGGGCCCACGTGTTGGCCACCGCCCACTTGGCGCCGTTCCAGCGCAGCGCGTACCCGTCGCCGACCGCCCAGACGTTGTCCGGCGACGAGGAGTCCGCGGCGACGATGAACCCGGACAGGCCGGACGGCAGCGTCCAGCGCTGCCAGCGCGTGCCGTCCCAGTGCTCGGCCGCTGGCGTGCTGGTCCCGCCCGGATTGGTTCCGCCAAACACCCAGGCATCGTCGGCGGCGGGCACGACAACGACCGAATAGCCGGAGGCGTTATTGGTGGGCCCGTAGTGGACCCTGGCGGTGATCTGCCACTGCGGCGGCTCCAAGGCGCGCGCCGGAGTGCCGGCCGCCATCGTGACCGCGACGGCGGATACGGAGCCGAGAACGATGCCCGCGCGGCGGGCTATCTTCATCGAGGTCTCCACTCGGCGCAAGGGCGTGGGAAAAAAAATCGGTTGATCCGCGCCCAGATTAGATCACTACAAAGCAATAGGAAAGCGAGTCCCAAGTTCCTTCATGACCTCTTGACTTTTCCGGCCTCCGGCGGACGTCAGTTCGCAGGCGCCGGCCGTTGCGCGGTGGCCGGGTGTGGCAGGCTAGCGACCCGGAGGTGATGGCGTGCAGATCGGTCTGCAGGTTCCGGATTTCACTTGGCCCGGCGATCCGGCCCGGCTCGGCGCCGACCTGGCCGCCGTGGCCCGCGCGGCCGACGAGGCCGGTTTCGACTACATCAGCGTGATGGACCACTTCTTCCAGATCGCCGTGGTCGGCGCGCCGGAGCAGGAGATGCTCGAGGCCTACACGACGCTGGGGTACCTGGCCGGCTGCACGTCCCGCGCCCGGTTGCTGACGCTGGTCACAGGCGTGGTCTACCGTCATCCGGGCATCCTGGCCAAGATCATCACCACCTTGGACGTGCTGTCGGGCGGCCGGGCCTGGCTCGGCATCGGCGCGGCGTGGAACGAACAGGAGACGCTCGGGCTGGGCATTCCGTTCCCTCCGACCGCGGAGAGATTT
>DATAVV010000475.1:0-39303 GCA_036267555.1 Streptosporangiaceae bacterium
GTCGGCGATCGACTCCCGCCAGGGCAGCTCGTTGGAGTGGTGCTCGTAGGGACCGACGAACACCACCGGCCGCTTCGCCTCCGGGATGCGCGCGGAAAGCTGGTGCCGGTCGTCTAACCCGGCCGGGATCCGCAACTCCAGGATGCCCACCATCTTGCTGATCGCGGCCGTCGACCCGGAACCGCAGAAGATAACCAGATCGTCCTCGGTGCCGCCGACGCCGTCGCGGACCATCCGCCGGGCCTCCTCGCGCAGGCCCATCGTCCGGCGCCCGGTCCCCGAGCTCTCGGTGTGCGTGTTGGCGTACCACGGCAGCACGGCGTCGCGGATGAAGTCCTCGATGAAATCCAGGGACCGCCCGGAGGCGGTGTAGTCGGCATAGGTCAGCCGTCGCGGCCCGAAAGGGCCGTCCATAAGCGCACCTTCCCCGAGAATCCCGCGCCGGACCCGTTTCAGCAGTGGTGATGTCGGCAGGGTCGACACCGTGTCTGCCGGGCTGGCGCTGGCTGCGTTCAAGGCTTTTCTCCCCCGTCCCCGTGGGCAAGCGCGCCGACCCCCGCCGCAAGTAGCTGCCCACCGTGCCATCCCATTATACCCACGGGGGTATATCAGGACATCTGCTGCCGTGCCCACCAAGATCGCGCCCCGGACCGCTCCGCCCCCGACTCGCTCAGCTCACAGCCCTTGCTGCGTCGTAGGATTCCTTGTAGTATACCGAGTATGTTACTGAGTTGGAGGTCGGAGCAATGAGCGTCAGGCATGCGCTGCTCGCGCTGCTGAGCGAGGGACCCAAGTACGGGCTGCAGCTTCGTCAGGAATTCGAGGCGAGGACGGGCGAGGTCTGGCCGCTGAACGTGGGTCAGGTGTACACGACCCTGCAGCGGCTCGAGCGCGACGGGCTCGTCGAGTCGGACGGCAACGGAGAGGACGGCCCGCAGAAGGGCTTCCGGATCACGGCCGACGGCGAGGGCGAGCTGGCCTTGTGGCTGCGCACGCCGCCGGACCTGAGCCTGCCCCCGCGCGACGAACTGGTCATCAAGATCCTGGTGGCCTGGCGCGTGCCCGGGGTCGACGTGCACGAGGTGATCCAGGTGCACCGGCGGTACCTGGTCGAGCTCATGCAGCAGTGGACCCGGCTCAAGGAGGACGAGGCCCAGTTCGACCTCGGCTTCGCGCTGGCGGTCGACGCGGAGTTGTTCCGCTTGGACTCGGTGGTCCGGTGGCTGGACACCGCGGACGGCCGCATCAAGCGTGCCGCGACGGAGCCGGCCGCCGCGCCACCCGCGGCGATGCCGAGGCTGCGGCGCCGGGTGGGGGTGCGGCGATGAGCTTCCTGGAGCTACGCCATGTCTCCAAGCTGTACGGCGAGGGCCCGGCCCAGGTGCAGGCCCTCCAGGACATTAACCTGTCCGTCGAGGCCGGCGAACTGGTCGCGGTGATGGGGCCGAGCGGATCGGGCAAGAGCACGCTGCTGACCATCGCGGGCAGCCTCGAGGAACCGACGAGCGGCCAGGTGCTGATCGGCGGGCAGACGCTGGCCACGATGTCATCCGCGGACCGGGCCCGGCTGCGGCGGCGCTCGATCGGCTACGTGTTCCAGGACTTCAACCTGCTGGCCGGCCTGACCGCGGTGGAGAACGTGGCGCTGCCGCTCGAGCTCGACGGGGTCACCGCCAGGAAGGCGCGCGCCGCCGGCCTGAAGGCCCTTGATGACCTCGGGCTCAGCGAGACATCGTCGCGCTTTCCCGACGAGCTGTCCGGCGGCGAACGGCAGCGGGTGGCGATCGCCCGCGCCGTGGTCGGGAACCGGCAGCTTCTGCTGGCCGACGAGCCGTCGGGCGCGCTCGACTCGGTGAACGGGGAGGCCGTGATGCGCCTGCTGCGCGCCGCGTGCCACCGGGGCGTGGCTACGGTCGTCGTCACCCACGACGCCCAGCTCGCGTCGTGGGCGGACCGGGTGGTGTTCATCAGGGACGGCCGGCTCATCGACCAGACCGTGCCGCCGAGCCCCGATTCGCTGCTCCAGTCCGGCCAGCCGCAGTCAGGCCCGGGCCAGTGACCGCGCTGCTCGAACGGCCAGCGGCCGAGACCGGTGGCGACGGGGGCGCGCCGGCCCGGCGCGCGGTGATGCGCTGGGCGTGGCGGCTGCTGCGGCGGGAGTGGCGCCAGCAGCTCCTGGTCCTGACGCTGATCACGGTGGCGGTCGCCGCGACGATCTTCGGGGCCGCGCTGGCCACCAACACCCCGCTGCCGGCCAACGCCGGGTTCGGGTCGGCCCAGTACCTGGTCAACCTGCCGGGCAGCGACCCGCACCTGACGGCGGACATCGCGTCGATCCGGGCTCACTTCCGCCCGGCCGACGTGATCGAGAACCAGAACTTCGCCACCGGCCTGACGCAAGGCGCCCAGCTCCGCGCCCAGGATCCGGACGGCGCGTACGGGCGCCCGATGCTGGCCCTGGTGTCCGGCCGGTACCCGCACGGGCCGGGCGAGGTGGCCATGACCCGCCAGCTCGCGTCCTCGTTCAATGTGAGAATCGGCGGCATCTGGCCCGCTGACGGCCGGGCCTGGCGGGTGGTCGGCCTGGTCGAGGACCCGCAGAACCTGGTGGACAACTTCGCGCTCGTCGCGCCGGGGCAGGTCCGCCGCCCGACCCAGGTCACCGTGCTGTTCGACGCGACCCCGCTGGGCGTGGCCGCGTTCAGCTTCCCGCCGGGCGCGTCCGCGCAGGCTCCGCCGCCGCCTAACGGGCTCTCCCCGGCGTTCATCGCGCTGGTCTTCGCCGTCGTCGGGCTGTTCTTCATCGGCCTGGTCGCGGTGGCGGGCTTCACCGTCCTGGCCCAGCGCCGGCTGCGCTCGCTCGGCATGCTGTCGTCGCTCGGCGCGACCGACAAGAACGTCCGCCTGGTCATGATGGCGAACGGCGCCGTCGTAGGCGTGATCGGCGCCCTGATCGGCGGCGTGATCGGGCTGGGCGCCTGGATCGCGTACGCCCCGTACTTCGGGACCAGTGCCGACCATCGCGTGGCCTGGACGAGCCTGCCGTGGTGGCTGATCGGGCTGGCCCTGGTCCTCGCGGTCGTGACCGCGATCCTCGCCTCCCGGCAGCCGGCCCGCGCCGTGGCCGAGGTGCCCGTCGTGGCCGCGCTGTCCGGGCGGCCCGCAGAGCCGAAACAGACCCAGCGCTCACCTCGTCTCGGCCTCGCCCTGCTCGGGCTGGGCATCGTCCTGCTGGTGTTCTCCGGCGCGAGCGATACCTCGGGCCAGTTCGACACCATCGGCGGCCTCCTGGCCACGATCGTCGGCCTGGTGCTCCTGGCTCCGGTGATCGTCGGCCGGCTGGCGGTGATCGCTGAGCACGTGCCGCTCGCGGGCCGCATCGCGGTGCGCGACCTGGCCCGCTACCGCACCCGGTCCGGGGCAACGCTCGCCGCCACCAGCCTCGCCGTGCTGATCGCCATGCTGATCACGCTGCTGGCGACCAGCCGCTTCAGCAATCCGCTGGACTATTTCGCCCCAAACCTCCCCGCGGACCAGCTTGTCGTCTACACCCCGGGTGACAACGAGGCCACGAGCAGCGGCGACGTGCTGCCAACCGCTGGGCAGGTCCAGGCCGGCCGGTCCGCCGCGACGACGATCGCCACGTCGCTCGGCACCAGGAACGTCCTGGCCCTCGACGCGGCGGTGGCGCCGACCGACGTGTCCCTGCTGCAGGCCGGCAGCGGCGCGCAAGACACCCTGGACATCTACGTGGCGACGCCGGCGGTGCTGCGGCACTACGGGATCAGGCCGGGCACGGTCGATCCTGGTGCCGTGTTCCTCACATCACGGCCGGGTCTGGAGGGCACGTCCAACTTGCTCCTGCAGGCCGGCAACTTCAGGCTGCAGAACCCGGTGGTCAAGTCCGTCCCGAACCCGGCGATCCAAACGATCAGCAGCCTCCCGACCGACGTGATCGACCCCAACCTGCTGATCACCAGCTCGACCGTGCGGAAGCTCCGGCTGCGGACATCCGCGGTGGCCTGGCTGATCGAGGCACCCAAGCCGCTCACCGCGCTGCAGATCAGCGGCGCACGGCGGGTGGCGGCCGCGGCGGGCCTGACGATCGCGACCAAGAACGACGACCCGTCCCTGGACGAGGTGCGCAACGACGCGACCGCGGCCGGCATCCTGATCGCGCTCGGCGTGCTCGCGATGACCGTCGGCCTGATCCGCAGCGAGACCGCCGGTGACCTGCGCACCCTCACGGCGATCGGCGCGAGCGGCCGGACCCGCCGCGCCATCACCGCGGCCACCGCGGGCGCGCTGGCCCTACTCGGCGCCGTGCTCGGCACGGCCGTCGCCTACCTGGCCGTGGTCGCGGACACCTGGCACGCCCTGTTCACCGAGCAGGCGAACCTCCTGCCCGGGCTCGACCTGCTCGCCGTCCTGATCGGCCTGCCCGTCGCCGCCACCGTCGGGGGCTGGCTGTTCGCCGGGCGCCAGCCGGAGGCCATCGCCCGCCAGCCGCTGGAGTGACGCCGTCAGTACGGCTGGATGGATTCTTCTTGCTGCAGCTCGGTGATGTACTGCATGCCGCGTGACCGGATCAGCTCGCTGCGGACCACCGTGTCCAGCTCGGCGAGGAATTCCTCCCGGTCCTGGTTCACCAGGATGTAGTCGTAAACCCAGGCCCAGGTCTGCTGCAGGCTCCTGATGCGCAGCCGGTTGGCGGTGTCCTGGGTCTGGCCCCGGCCGGCCAGCCGCGTCCGCAGTTCGTCCTCGGTCTTGGTCGTCACGAAGATGCCGACCACGCGGCGCCCGGACATCGCGCGGACCTTGACGTACCCGGTCGGCTCGAGCTCGGCGGCCAGCGGGGCCGGATCCTGGCTGTACAGCAGCTCGCGCGGGGACCCGTAGTAACTGTCCGCGTAGGTGCGGGTGTACTCGATGAGCTGCCCCTCTTCGCGGAGCTTGGCGAACGCCTCGTCGGTGACGAAGTTGTACTCGATGCCGTCCCGCTCCGTGCTGCGGGGCGGCCTCGTGGTGAACGTGGGCACCCGGCGGACGAGCCCGGACCCGACCATCCAGTCCAGCGCGGTGCCTTTCCCGGCGCCGCTCGGGCCGGACACGACGAACAGAGGCGGCCTAGCGTCCAATGCGAGCGCTCCTCGATCCGGCGACAAGCTCAGGCCCGGCTCCTGAGACATACCTGCCGGCCCCGGTTGCGATGATCCAGGCGATATCCACGCGGCCAGCACGCTCGAACTTACCCTGTCCCGTTCTCCCCCCGGCGGCCCGACCAGGGCATTGCCCCGGCACGTCCAGGCCCGGCGTTGTCTCACGTTGTCTCACATCGGGCGGGAGCTAGCCCGACAACACAGCGGCGGGCTTAGAAACGAGACGAACAGCTCGCATGTCCTCGCCGGAAGAGATCCGATCATGACTCAATCATCAAACCCGCTGCCGCTGAAGTTGCTGGAAGCGAGGTGGGGCTCCGGGCTGACCCAGGAGGAACTCGCCGCCATGACCGGTCTCAGTTCCCGGACGATCAGCGACATCGAGTGCGGGCGGGTGACCCACCCGCGGGCGATCACGCTCCGTCTCCTGGCTGAGTCGCTGGGCATGGACCGTTCCGAGACCAGGGAACTGCTGCTGGCCGCGCACTGGCGCGCGAAGTCCAGGACGCCCGTCTCCTTACCAGCGTGAAACAGCCCCCGGCGCGGGCGGCCAGGACAGCTAGAACGACGGCACCGGGCCGACAGGCCCGAAGACCGGCGTCACAACCAGGCAGGGCACCCGGACCGGCTGGGCCGGGTCGAGCGCGTTGAGCATGTCCGCCATGGCGGTCGGGTCGTTGGCGATCTCGAGGTGGTCGCTTCCGTCGAGGACGCACTGGTGCTGCACGGTGATGTTGGTGACGTTCGGCGCCGCGGGCAGGAACGCGTTGGTGTACGGCGTGACGACCTCGTCACCGGTGGTCTCGATGACCGTGTAGGACACGCCGGGCGCGGTGGGGTGGGCGTTGAGGCTGGTCAGGAACGCCGAGCCCACCTCCTGCTCCACGCAGGCGTCGCAGGACGTGGCGAGTGCGCTGTTGATCGGCGCGAGCAGGCCGAGTTGCTGGCCGAGCGCGGTCAGCCCGTCCAGCGTGGTCCCGTAGTTGGACGGCGCCAGCGCGATCAGCTTGTCGGCCTTGGCCGCTCCGCCGAGGAAGTTGATGTAGTACCGCGGCATCATGCCGCCCTGGGAGTGCCCGACGATGTCGACCTTGGCCGCACCGGTCGCGGCGAGCACCTGGCTGACGAACGACGCTAGCTGCCCGGCCGAGGCGGCGATCTCCCCGGTGCCCTGGAAGTCGCTGGTGGCCGACGCGCCGCCGTAGTTGAGCGCGAAGACGCAGTAGCCGTGGTTGACCAGGATCGGCGACGCCGCCTGCCAGTTGTCGTTCATGTTCTCGAGCGTGCCGTGCACGAGCACCACCGGGTACGGGTGCTGGGCGGTCGGCTTGCAGGACCAGTTGTTGGCTCCGGGCGGCGCCACCGTGGGCGAGGCGAACGCCCCCACGTACGCGGTGCCGAAGTCGTAGTTCACCGGCCGGCTGGCTTGCGCCGACGCCGCGCCGGCCGAAACGATGCCGAGCGCAGCGGCCCCGGCGATGCAGGCGGCCGCCGTTAATCCACGTCCGAGCAGGCGAATACGCATGGTCTTTCCTTCCAGGACACCGGCGGAGTTACCGGCCTGAAATCCGAAATTAACATCGCGTATTGCCGCATTCTGCTCAGCAAACTCTGAATCTAGAGCCGCCCCCTTGTCACGCCGACACAGATCCGCCTGGGCGTTTCCCCGGGTACCGGCGAGCCGCGTTAAGGCCATTACGATCTCGAACCCCGCTGTGGCCGTTCCCCGGCCGGATCGGGCGACCGGCGACCGCGCGGGCTGGGCGTACGCGAGCCGGGGATGCGCATAGTGCGGAAGTGACAAAACGGCGGGGGAACCCTTCGCGTTTTTAGTGAAGCTTTCTTCCCCAGGTTCAGGTTAATTTTGTATTACTGTCGAGTAACTTAACGGTGGCAAGCGCGGGGATTGCTGGATCACCGGGGTGGTGACGCGAGTGGTACGAACGACAGAAGCCGCGGCCGGAACGTGGCCCCGGGTGCCGTCCGAAGCCGCCGAACTGATGCTGCCCGAACTCGAGCACATCGTCGAGGACATGATCGAGGCCATCCAGCGCGGGGTGCCCGAGTACGCCCGCCCGCTGGACGACGCCTACCGGGGCACGGTCCGCCGCGCGGTCACGCACGCGATCGGCCAGTTCGTCGAGCGCATCGCCAACCCCGCGACGCCGCGCAAGAAGACGGCGGAGATGTTCCGGGAGATCGGGCGCATCGAGGCCGCCGAGGGGCGCAACCTCGAGTCGCTGCAGATGGCCCTGCGGCTCGGGGCCCGGGTCGCCTGGCGCGGGTTCTGCCTGAAGGCCACCAACGGGTGGGAACTGGACGCCGAGGTGCTCGCCCGGATCGGTGAGGCGATCTTCCTGTACCTGGACGAGCTGGCCGGGGCGTGTTCCGAGGGCTTCACGTCGGCCCGGGCCGAGGTCGCGGGCGAAGTGGAGCGGCGGCGGCGGCGCCTGCTCAACCTGGTGGTGGCGGACCCGCCGGCCTCCCCCGATGCGATCGCGGAACTGGCCCGGGCGGCCCGGTGGACGCTGCCGCGCCGGGTCGCGATCGTGGCCTTGCGCCTGCAGGGCGACGACTACTTCGGCCCGCTGCCGGCGCTGCCGCCCGACGTGATCATGGATACCTCCCGCGACGTCCCGTGCCTGCTGGTCCCGGACCCCGACGGCCCGGGCCGGGCGCAGATGATCGAGCGGGGCCTGCGCGGCTGGACCGGCGCGATCGGTCCGGCGGTGCCTCTGGCCCGGGCCAGCCGTTCGCTGCGCTGGGCCCGCCAGGCCCTGGCGCTGGCCCAGCGCGGGATCGGCGCATCGTCCGGCGGCGTCACCCGCTGCAGCGATCAGCTGGCCACGCTGGTGATTTTCGCGGACGAGGAGCTGGCCAGGACGCTGACCGCGAGCCGCCTGGTCCCGTTCCAGGACCTGCGCCCGGCGCAGCGGGACATGCTCGCGCAGACCCTGCTGTCCTGGCTGCAGAACGGCGGCAACGCCAAGGCCGTGGCCCGCCAGTTGCATATCCACCCGCAGACCGCGCGGTACCGGCTGCGCCAGTTGCAGAACCTGTTCGGCGAGACCCTGGACGACCCCGACAGCCGGTTCGAGCTGGAAATCGCCCTGCGCGCCCGACGCCTCCTCGGCGGCGCCGCCACCGCCATCACCGCCACCGCGGCCGCCGGGGCCGCCGAAACCGCCCCAGCCGCCGCCCGGGCCCAGGCCGTAACCCCCGCGAGCGGCGTCGCCCGCGCCAGCGCCCGCACCCGCGCCGTCCCCGGAACCCGCCCGCCCAGCGCCAGAACCCGCACCCCGGCCGCGTCTCGCCGCACCGCCACCCCTCGCGCGGCCAGCCACCTGCGCCCGGTCCCCCCGCCCGCAACCCCCTGACCCCGGCAAACCCTGCAGCAGCGGCCTCCCCCGAAGATAATCAGGAATCCTTATCGTGGGCAGAAACCGCTGTGGGAGCAGCGGTTTCTGCCCACGACCACTTCGCGTCAGGCGCGTCAGGCGTCGCGGAACAGGCGGAGGCGGGACTCGCCGCCGGCGCGCTCGCGCAGGGCGGCGTCTTCTACGCCCAGGCCTTCGCCCGGGGCCAGGCACAGCACGGCGGTCTTGCCGACGTGGCGGCCCTGCTGCACGGCGCGGGTCGCCTCGCCGACCTGCGAGAGCGGGTAGACGCTGGACAGCGTGGGCACCAGCTTGCCCAGCCGGAAGAGCCGGTTCATCTCCCAGTTTTCCTGGTAGTTGGCGCCGTGGCTGCCGATGATCCGCTTCACCTTCATCCACAGGTGGCGGTTGTCGTACTCGTGCTGGTAGCCGCTGCTGGAACCGCAGGTGACGACCGTTCCGCCGCGCCGGGCCACGTAGACCGAGGCCGCGAAGGTGGCCCGCCCCGAGTGCTCGAACACGATGTGCGGGTCCTCGCCGACCTGCCGCCGGATCTCGTCTCCGAGCCGCCGCCAGCCCTTGATGTCGGTGAGCGAGCCGTTCAGCTCCTCGCGGTTCACGACGCCGGCGCAACCGAGCCTGCGCGCCAGTTCGGCCCGCTGCGGCGAGCTGACCACGCCGACCGGGATGCCGCCGCCGCCCGCGACGAGCTGCACCGCGTAACCGCCGAGGCCGCCGGTCGCGCCCCAGATGAGCACGACGTCGCCCTGTTTCATCGCGGCGCCCCGGCGGCTGACCAGCATCCGGTAGGCGGTGCCCGCGCACAGCGTGTTGCTGGCCGCCTCCTCCCAGGTCAGGTGGGCCGGCTTGGCCAGTAGCTGGCTCGCCCTCACGACCGCGAAATCGGCGAGCGCGCCGAAGTTGGTCTCGAATCCCCAGGCCAGCGGCTCGTCCGAGGACATGCCGTCCTCCTGGGCGGCCGGGTCCTCATGATCGATGTAGGCCGGGCTGACCACGACGCGGTCCCCCACCGACCAGCGCCGCACCCCCGCGCCGAGCCGCACGATCACCCCGGCCGCGTCCGAGCCGAGCACGTGATAGGGCAGGTTGTGCCGCGCGGCCCACCGGCCCTGGCTGCCGTACCGGTCCAGGAACGTAAACGTGGGCAGCGGCTCGAAGATGGCCGACCAGACGGTGTTGTAGTTGATCGCGGCGGCCATCACCGCGATCAGCACCTCGTCCGGGGCGAGTTCCGGCATCGGGACCTCACCCAGGCGCAGCGACTTGCGCACGTCCTTGTCGCCGCTCTCCCCGGCGAAAATGGCCACGTCGGCCCGGCGGGTGTACGCGGCCCGGTAGGTCTCGGGAAGCGGGCAGCGGGTCAGCACGCTCGCGGGCGCGCCGGTGATGACGGCGTCGGTCAGGGCGGTCATGGCTCGTCTCCAATCTTGAGCAGCAGCTCGCGTAGATGAGCGCCGACGACGGTGACGGCGGGCGGGTCAAGCAGGTTGAGGTGGTGCGCGTCGATCGCGGCCACCCGCAGCCGCGGGCACAGCCGGTCCCAGCCGCGGGCGGCGCCGGTGATGTCGTACCGGGGGTCGCGCACCGCCCACGGCGTCTCCCGCTCCGCCCGGTACAGCACCACGTCCCCGTCGTAGCCCCGCGCCCGGTAGCGCTCGAGTGCGCGGGTGTCCTCGTATGAGGTGCGCTGGTGGCGCACGATCGCCGGGCTGAGCCTGCCGTCCAGGCCCGCCTCGGACATCCGCGCCGTGACCAGGTCGAGCTGCGCCGCCTCGCCCAGGCCGAGCAGTTCCGCCTCGGACACGCGCACCGGCCGGCCGTAGGTCCTGGTCAGGTAGTCGGCGAACGCCGTGAAACGCCGGGCCAGGGCGCGGTCCTCGCCGCCGGGCGCCACGGGTCCTGGCAGCGCCGCGTCGAGCAGCACGACCAGCGGGACCCGGTAGCCGGCCGCGGCGACCCGGCGCGCGGTCTCGTACCCGAGTACCCCGCCGAACGACCACCCGCCGAGTACGCAGCCGCCGGGGAATCGCTCACGTATCGCGTCGGCGTAGCGGCGGGCCCGGTCGTGGACCTCGCCGCCGAGCCGTTCCAGGCCGAACACCGGACGGCCGCGGCCCAGCAGCCCGGCCAGCACCTTGTACACGCCGGTGGTGCCCCCGGCCGGGTGGGCCAGCAGCACCGGCCGCCCCCCGGTGCCCGCCTGGATGGTCCGGATCAGCCCGGCCACCTCGCCGTCGTCGGCCTGCCGGACCTGGTCCGCCGCCGCCTCGACGGTGGGGACCGCCAGCAGCGCGGCCGGGTCGAGGTCGCGGCCGGTCTCGCGCCCCAGCCGGCGCGCGATCTTCGCCCGCGCCGCCTCGGTCAGGCCGGCCGCGCGCAGGTCGTCGGTCACCCCGACCGCGCCGGCGCCGAGCACGTCGGCCGCGATCCTGGCGACCTGCCGTTCGGCCGCGTCCCTCGGTTCGACCCCGGAAGAAGAGCCATAACGCGGCGCTCCTGGCCGGCCGCCGTCCTCCCCCGGCGATGTGGCCCCGGGGCCGCCCGCCGCCGCGTCCGGCGTCAGTCCCAGCTCCGCTTCGAGCGCGTGCTGCAGTTGCTCCAGGGTGGCTCCGCCCAGCAGGAGAGCCGGGTCGACGGTGACGCCAAGGTCGTGTTCGAGCAGATAGCCGATGCGCTGCGCGGCCAGCGAGTCCAGCCCGGCGTCGGTCAGCGGCCGCCCGGCGGGCAGCCGCCCCGGGGCCACCCCCAGCACGGCCCCGGCCTGTGCCCGCGCCCGCCCCTCGATCGCCGCCCGGTGCCGCCCGGGGTCGGCCCTGATGGCCTCGGCCCCCGGCCAGTCTTCCGCCCCGGTGTCCGCCAGGCGGCCGGCCGCGAGCAGCGCGGCAAAGAACGGACGCGCCGTGATCTCGGGAAACGCCGCGGCCGCCGCCGCGACGTCGATCCTGATGACGCCCGCGGCCACCCGCTGCTCGGCCAGCACCGCCTCGAGCGCCTCGACCCCCTCGTCGGGCCCGATCGGCTCGATACCCCCGATGGCCGCGTCGCCCGCCCGCCCGGCCTGCGCCCAGACCCCCCAGTTGACCGACGTGGCGGGCCGCCCCTGCGCCCGGCGCCAGGCCGCGAACGAGTCCAGCCACGCGTTGGCGCTGGCGTAAGCGGCCTGCCCCGGCGATCCGACCAGCGCCGCCGCCGAAGAGAACAATACAAACCAGTCGAGCTCGTCATGCCCACCGAGTGCTTCGTGCAGGCGCCAGGCGCCGGTGACCTTGGGCGACCAGACCCGCGACAGGTTGGCCGGGGTGACGTCGCCCAGCAGGGCGTCCGCGGACACCCCGGCCGCGTGGACGACCCCGCGCAGCGGGGTCCCTCCGGCCCGGGCCGCGACGATCAGCCTGGCGGCCACGCCGGGCTTGGCGATGTCCCCGCGCACCACGCGCACCTTGGCCCCGGCGGCGCGCATCTGGGCGATGGCCGCCTGGGCCTGCGGGGACGCTCCGGACCGGCTGCCCAGCACGATCCGGCCCGCGCCGCGGTCGGCCAGCCAGCGCGCCACGACCAGCCCCAGGCGCCCGCAACCGCCGGTGACGACGTACCCCGCGCCCGGCCGGACGACCGGGTGCGGGGTCCGTCGGCCGGCTTCCCCCCGGGCCAGGCGGGCCACCAGCCGGCGGCGGTCCCGCCACGAGATCTCGTCGTCGGGGCCGTCCGCGATCAACTCGGCGGCCAGTGCCGCGGCCGCCGACTCACAGGCCGCGGCCGGATCGAGATCGACCAGGGTGGCCCGCAACCCGGGACGTTCCAGCGCCAGCACCCGGATCAGGCCGCGCACGGCGCCCAGGCCCGGGTGGCCGGACCCGGCCGGCGGCGCCGGCACGGCGCCCGTGGTCACGATCCACAGCCGGGGCGGCGGCCCGGGTCGCGCGGCGAGCGAGGCCGCCAGGCGGACGGCCGCGAGCACGAACCGCTCACCGGCCGCCGGCTCCTCGTCCGCCAGCGCTCGCGGCGCCAGCAGCACGACTCCGGCCAGGGCGTCCGCGCCGACGTCGCGCGCCGCCAACTCCCCGGCGAGGTCTGCGTCACCGGGCCCGCACGCCACGGCGTCGGCCCAGTGCCCGGCCGAGCGAAGGCGCGCGGCCAACTCCCCGGCGAACTCGCAGCCCCCGGGGTCACCCGGGGCTGCGGCCACCCACCTCCGGGCCGTCGTTTGGTGCGGTGCCGCCGCAAGGTCCTGCGGCAGCCAGGTCAGCTCGACGAGCTTGTCCTGGTACGGGACCGGGATCGCGGTCCTGGGCACCCGGCTGATCGCGACATCGCGTGCGTCCAGCAGCAACGGCGCCCCAGGTGAATCCGCGGTCAGCCGCACGTCGACGGTGACCTGCCCGACCTGCCCGACCTGCCCGTCGCCGCGCCGGATGTTGCCCGGGTAGCACCGCCCGCCGTCCGCCGCCGCACCCACGACCCGCAACTCCCCGATGCCCGTCGCGATCTCGTCCTCGCCGCCGCAGGCCGCGGCCAGGCACCGGTCGAGGACCGCGGCCGGGATCGCCTGCCCCCGCGCTCCCCGCGCGGCCGGGATGTCAGCGAACCCGGCACCCGCCGCGTCGCCGCCTCCCGCCGCGTCGCTCCCTCCCGCCGGGCCGCCGCCTCCCGCCGCCCGCTCGGTTGCCGCCGTCACCGGCTCACTCACACCCGCCACCGGCTCACTTGCCTGCGTCACCTCGGCCGAGGCGACCAGCCACCAGGCGCCCGCGGCGTTCCGGGCGTGGATCCGGACGACGCCGTGACGGCCGCCCGCCGCGTCCAGATCCGCGTCCTCGAGCGTCGTGGTGAGCGTGACCTCCGCGCCGACGGGCAGCAGCCGCTCCAGCCGCAGGCCGCGGACGGCCACCGCGGCGGCAGGCGCTGCCCAGGCCTCGCCCGCGGCGGCGAGCGCCATCTCGGCCGCGGCGCTGAGCGGGAACAGGGCCGGGCGGCGCGGGCCGGCGAATGCCTCCCGCCCGGCCCGGGCCTGCCACGCGTGGCCGCCCGCGGGAAGTTCGACATGCGAGCCCAGCAGCGGGTGGCCGGGCCCGGCCGTCCCGCGACGGCGCGGCGGCGCGGCGGGCCAGTACCGTTCGTGCCGCCAGGGCGCCGACGGCAGCGCGATGACCGGGCCGCCGCGAGGGCGCGGCGGGCCCAGCCCGTTCGCGGTCAGCGTGGCCAGGCCGACGTGGAAGGCGACGACCTCGTCGGCGCCGCGGCGCATGCTGCCGGTCACCACGCCGGGTTCACCGGTCTCGTGCCGCACGGTCTGCGCCAGCGGCCGGGCGAGCAGCGGATGCGGCGAGATCTCCACGAACGTGCGCAGCCCGTCTCGCGCCGCGGCCGCGACCGCCGGGCCGAGCCGGACCGGCTGCCGCAGGTTCGCGGCCCAGTAGGCCGCGTCGCAGCACGGCGGGGTCCGGGGGTCGTCGTGCACGGTGGAGTAGAACCGGATGGCCGCCGGGCGGGCGTCGAGGCCGGCCAGCCGGGCGGTCAACTCTCCGAGCAGCGGGTCCACCTGCGGTGAGTGGCCCGCGCCCTCGGCGGCGAGCACCCGCGCGGCCGCGCCGCGATCCCGGGCCCGCTCGACCAGGCGTGCGACCTGCGCGGCGTCGCCGGTGACGACCGAAGCGGCCGGCCCGGAGAGCACGGCCAGGTGCACGTCGGGCAGGCCGGCCGCCAGGTCGGTGACCTCGTCGGCGGGCAGGCCGACGTGGGCCATGGCGCCCGCCCCGGCCAGCCGGGCCAGCAGCGCGGACCGGCAGGTGATCACGCGCGCGCCGTCGGCCAGGCTGAGCGCCCCGCTCACCACGGCCGCCGCGACCTCGCCCATCGAGTGGCCGATGACCGCGGCCGGCGCCACCCCGCGCTCCTGCCACAGCCGGGCGAGCGCCACCTGGATGGCGAACACCGCCGGCTGGGCGTGCTGCACCCGGCGCAGGGCCTCACCACCGGCGGAAACCGGCCACCCGGACGCCTCGGCCAGCCGGGCCTGGGCCTGCGCCAGGGCGTCGGCGAACACCGGCTCGGCCGCGGCCAGCGCCCGGCCCATCCCGTCCCACTGCGCCCCATAACCCGAGAAGATGAACGCGGCACCGGGGCCGGCCTGGCCTTCCGTCCCGGTCACCACGCCCGGGTGCGGCTCACCGCCGCCGAGCGCGGCCAGGCCGTCGGCAAGCTCGGCCCGGTCGCGGGCGACGACCACGGCCCGGTGCGGCCCGCGGCCCTGGCGCCGGTCCAGCGCGGCGGCGATCTGCCCCGGTGCCGGGTCGCCGGATGGCCCGCGCTCCAGCCAGGCGGCCAGGTGCCGGGCCTGGTCCCGCACGCGGTCGGCCGACTTGTCGGACAGCAGGCAGGCCGCCACCTCGGCGGCGGGCCGGCCGTCGGCGTGGCGATGCCCGTTGACCAGCCGGGCGCCGTCGCCGGGGGCGGCGGCGAGCACCACGTGCACGTTGGTGCCGCTGAAACCGAACGCGGAGACCCCGGCCGTCGGTGCCCACGGGTTGGCGGGCCAGGGCGTGGCCTGCGCGGCCACGGCGAGCCCCCGTTCGGCCAGCCGGGCATGCGGGCTGGGCGCGGTGAAGTGCGGCGTGGCCGGGATCTGCCGGTGAACCAGCGCGAGCACCGTCTTGATCAGCCCCGCGACGCCCGCGGCGGCCTCGAGATGGCCGATATTGCCCTTGACCGAGCCGATCAGCAACGGCCGTCCGCCCGGCCGCCCCGCGCCCAGCGCCTGGCCCAGGGCCTGCGCCTCGATCGGGTCGCCCAGCGGCGTGCCGGTGCCGTGCGCCTCGACGTAGTCCACCTGGCCCGGGTGCCCGCCCGCGGCCGTGTGCGCCGCCCGCAGCACGTCACGCTGAGCCGCCGTGCTGGGGGCGACCAGGCCGTTGGACCGGCCGTCGGAGTTCACGGCCGTGGCCGTGATGACCGCCAGCACCCGGTCGCCGTCGCGCCGGGCGTCGGCCAGCCGCTTCAGCACGACCACGCCGCAGCCCTCGCCGCGTACCATGCCGTTCGCGGAGGCGTCGAACGGCCGGCACCGGCCATCGGGCGAGGTGCCGCCCGCGGCGTCGAACGTCATCGTGATCACCGGGGAGAGCAGCAGGTTCACCCCGCCCGCCAGGGCCAGGTCGCTCTCCCGGCGGCGCAGGCTGCCGGTCGCGAGGTGGACGGCGAGCAGCGACGACGAGCAGGCGGTGTCCACGGCCAGGCTCGGCCCGCGCAGGTCAAGCAGGTACGAGATCCGGCCGGCGGCGATGCTGTGGGCGGCGCCGGTGGCCGTCCAGGCGTCGACCCGGGACAGGTCGGCCGTGGTGAGGTGCGCGTACTCGGTCGCGCTGATGCCGGCGAACACCCCGGTGCGGCTGCCGCGCAGCGACGCGGGCGGGTGGCCGGCGTGCTCGAGCGCTTCCCAGGCGACCTCGAGCAGCAGGCGCTGCTGCGGGTCCATGGCCGTGGCCTCACCCGGGGAAATGCCGAAGAACGCGGCGTCGAACCCGGCGACGTCGGGCAGGACCCCGGCGGCCCGGGTCACCGAGGCCAGCGCCTCGGCGGCCGCGGGCGAGCCGTCGTCGAACGCCGCCCACCGCTGGTGCGGCACCTCGCCGATCCCGTCGCCGCCGGCCAGCAGGAAACTCCAGAACGATTCGGGGTCACCGAGCGCGCCCGCGGCGCCGCCGGGGAAGCGGCAGCCGATGCCGACGACCGCGATCGGGTCGTCCGCGGGCGCGGGCCCGGACGCCGCGGCCGGGGCGGGTGACGGTGCCGGCGCCGCCTCGCCTTCGGCCGCCGCGGCCAGGACGCGGGCCAGGCCGCTGATCGTGGGGTGCTCCCAGACGAGCGTCGGCGGCAGCGGCCGGTCCAGCAGGGCCTCCAGGTAGCCGGCCAGGGCCACCGTGTCGCGGGAGGACAGGCCGTGCTCATCCAGTGGCCGGTCCGGGTCCACCTCGGCCGGGTGCAGGCCGCACATGTCCGCGACCTGGCGGGCGATCAGGCGGCGCAGTTCGTGCTCGCCGGGAACCGTCGGCTCGCTCCCGCCGGGGGGCGTGCCCCGTTCGCTGCCCTGACTCATGATGCGGTGTCCTCCCTCGCACCGGGAAGCCGGTGGCGCGCGGACGCTTCGGGTGCCCGCACGCCGCCATGACGCTAACCGGCGCAAACGCGCGAGGGCTTGCCACGGCCCGACAGTTGCACGGCTCCGGTTTGTCACCTCGTGATAGCGGCGACGGCGGCCGGAAACGCCGGGCCAGGCGACCCGCGCGCAGGTGCGAAGCCCTCGCGCCGGGTTTGCTCCCGGGGTGACAAGCGGCCGCCGGCGCCCCGTGCCGTACTGGACAGATGCCGGGTCGAGGGAGCGCCGCGCCGGTCCGCCTGCGGGCGGGCGGGCGAGGGCGGGCGGGCGGATGGGGGCGGGTAAGAAGAACAGCGCCGCCTGGCGGCCACTGGCCGCTGGTGGCGGCCACGATCGGGGTGGCCGCGTTCCTGACCACGATCGACAACACGATCCTCAACGTCGCACTGCCCTCGATCCAGCGCGACCTGCGCCTGCCACTGCCGGTGCTGCAGTGGGTGGTGACCAGCTACCTGCTCACGTTCTCGGGGCTGATGCTCACCGGCGGGCGCCTCGCGGACCGTTTCGGGCGGCGCCGGATGCTGCTGCTCGGGCTGGGGGTGTTCACCGCCGCCTCGGTCCCGGCCGCCGTCGCGCGCGACGCCGCGATGCTGCTGGCCGCCCGGGCCGTGCAGGGGGCGGGCGCCGCGCTCGTGCTTCCGGCCGGGCTGGCGATCGTGGCGGCGGGCCGGACGCCACGGGAAAGGGACGCGGGTGCCGCGGTGTGGATGGCCGCGCTGGCCGCTGCCCTCGCCCTCGGGCCGCTGGCCGGCGGGTGGCTGACCCAGCACCTGGGCTGGAACTGGGTCTTCGGTGTGAACATCCCGGTCGGCCTGGCGGGCCTGGTGTCCGGGTGGCTGGCCGTGCCGGAGTCCGTCCGCGCTGACGCCGATGGGGTCGACCTGCCCGGCCTGCTGAGCGCCGCAGTCGCGCTGGCCGCCGTGACGTTCGTGCTGCTCGAGGGGCCGAGCCTGGGCTGGAGGTCGCCCTGGGTGACCGGCGCGGGCGCGGTGGCCTGCGTGGCCGCGGCGGCTTTCGGCTGGGCCGAGCGCGCCTCGCCCGCCCCGATGGTCGACGTCGCACTGCTGCGCGTGCGCGCGCTGCGCGGCGCGACCGCCGCCTCGGTACTGTGGGGCGCGGGCGTGAACGGCGTGTTCTTTTTCACCTCGCTGTTCCTGCAGCGTGCGGCCGGCTTCTCGGCCAGCCGGGCCGGCCTGGTGTTCGTGCCGATCGCGGCCGGAGTCATCCTGGCCAGCCCGCTGGTGCCGGCCCTGGTCGGCCGCTTCGGGCCGGCCGGGGTGTGCGCCGCCGGCCTGCTGCTGGTCGCGGCCGGGCTGGCCGCGGTCGCGCTCACCCGCGGCCACGTGACGGTGCCGCGACTGCTGCCCGGGGTCGCGGTCATCGGCATCGGCTCGGCGCTTACCGTGCCGCTCACCTCCGCCGCGCTGGCGGCCGTGCCCGACGCGCGCGCCGGCGTGGCCGGCGGCCTGCTCGGCGTGGCCAGAGAGGCGTCGGGTCTGGTCGGCATCGCGGTCATCGGAGTGATCGTCACCGCCGGGCGGCCCGTGCCCGCTCACGGCCGCCTGGGCCCGGCGTTCGTGGCCGGCTACGGCACCGGCCTGCTGGCCGCGGCCGGCCTGGTCGCGCTCGGCGCGCTGATCGCCTGGCGCACGCTGCCCCGAGGCCAGACCCGGGTTAAGCCCGTACCGAAAGGGGGCGAGCCCCCGGTCTCGTGATGGGTCGTGCCCGCGGGCTGGGGCGAGCACTGCTTCACCAGCGCCGAGGCGGCCAGCCTGCACGCGACGCTGCGGCAGGCCGCCAGCCGGCACGTCACCGTGGTGGCCGGCACCGGCGACATCGGCCCCGTCGCCGAACCCTGTGACGAGCTCGACCTCGTCAACGGCACCAAGTTCCCCCTGGTCAGGGGCGCCACCCTGCCCGCGTCCGACCCGCTCGTCCTGGCCACGGGAGGCACGACCCTGAACGCCAGCCACCAGAGCGGCGCCTACCGCGGCGAGACGGCCTGGGGCCTGCCGTCCGGCACGCCCGGCACGGACTTCCAGGCTTCGGGCGGCGGGTACAGCCAGCGGTATGACCGGCCCGGCTACCAGGGCGACATGGTCACCGGGACCGCCCGCGGCGTACCCGACGTGCCCGCCGACGCCAACGCGCACACCGGCATGGCCCTGGTGATCAGCAACGGCAGCGGCGGGTACGTCATCAGCGACAGCGGCGGCACCAGCGCCACCGCGCCGTTCTGGGCCGGGGTGATCGCCCTGGCCGACCAGGACGCCGGTCACGACCTGGGCAGCCCCGACGCGCAGGTGCTCATCCCGCTGCTCGCCCGCTGCGCATCACGCTGACCGCCTGGCCGGAAGGGCTATGCCCCGAGGGCAGCCTCGAGCATGGGCCAGGACTGGTCGAAGGCGGTCGACCAGTACGGCCAGGAGTGACAGCCGCCGTTGTAGAAGTCCGAGGTGTAGCTGATCCCCTGAACGGTCAGGTCGGCGGCCAGCGCGTAGTCACTGGGCGCGACCGCGGACTCCAGGATGTTCCCCCCGGTCGGGCACGAGGTGTTCGAGCCCGACGCGGTCAGGCCGTTCCCCCCGGAGAGGAAGATCCGGGAGCCGCGCAGCGACGAGGCGAGCGAGCACGGATCGTGGTCCTGCCAGATCGAAAGCTGCAGGACCGGGTCGCCCCACAGATCGTCGGGGAGGATGCCGGCCCGGGTGACGGTGGCCAGGATCAAGGTCACCGCCGCGGGCAGCAGGGTGCAGTCCATCCCGCTGTAGGAGGCCACCGCGTGGTAGGCGCCGGGGTGATGCGCGGCGATGAACAGCGCGGCCCCGCCGCCGGTCGACACCCCGGCGATCGCTTGCACCGCGCTCGCGCGGAACCCGCTCTGCAGGATCTGCGGCAACTCGGTCGCGGCGTAGGTCTCCCAGTTCTCGCCGCCCGCGCCGAAGTTCCACCAGTTGCTGTAGAAGCCGACCGGGCCGCCGTCGGGCATCGCGATGATCACCGGTGCGCCCTGCGTCTCCTGCGCCACGTTGGTCTGCTGGGTCCAGGTCTGGTAGGTGTCGCAGCAGCCGTGCAGCAGGTACAGCACCGGCCAGGTGCGGGTCGCCGTGGGCGACCAGCCCGCGGGCAGCAGCAGCCGGACCGTGGTGTCCGCCGCCACGGCCGGGGAGGAGATCGTGACGTCCAGGGTGCTGGCGCTAACCTGCTGCTCGGACACGACGTGGGCCCCGTCCGCGGCCGTGCCGGCGAGGCTCGCGGCCCGCGCGCCCGCGCGCGGGCCCAGGCTCAGCAGGGCGATCGAGGTGATGACCGCCGCGGCGACGGCGGCCGGCCGGAACATTCGCATGGGCTTCACCTTCGGTTGAGTTCTTCGCGGTCGGCGGTGAAGGCGCCGCGCAGGTATCGCTCGCAGCAGGCCGACCGGGCGATCTTCCCGCTGGAGGTGCGCGGGATATCACCGGGCCGGACCAGCCGGAAGTCGTGCAGGGGGGCGCCGTGCCGCGTCGAGACCGCGGCCCGGACGGCCCTGGTCACCTCGGCGGTGTCGACCTGGTCGGCCGCGGCCTGGCGGGTGCGCTCGGCGACGACCACGAGGCGGTCACCCGCCTCGCCCGGGGCGGCGAACGCCGCCACCCGGTCGCGGCGGATCACCGGATGGGCGTCCTGCGCGGTGGCCTCGATGTCCTGCGGGTAGTGGTTGCGCCCGTCGATGATGATCAGGTCCTTGAGCCGCCCGGTGACCAGCAGTTCGCCGTCGTGCCGCACTCCGGTATCGCCGGTGCGGAGCCAGCCTCGGCGCGGCAGGCCGTCCGGTGCGGCGGCCAGCACCGCGCCGAAGGTGTCGCTGGCACCGTCTCCGCTTGTGCCATCACCCGTGTCGCCGGCCCCGGAGCCGCGTTCGGGCGGATCGAAGTAGCCGGGCGCGACATTGGGCCCGTGCACCCAGATCTCCCCGACGCGCCCGGGCGGGCACGCCGCGCCGGTCCGCGGGTCGACGATCGCCACCCGCTGCCCGGCCGGGGCCCCGCAGGACGTCAGTTCGGCCGCGCCGGCCGCGCCGGGCGCCACCGCGACAGCCTCGCCGCCCTGCAGCGCGGCGAGGTCCAGCGCCACGGTCCGCGGCGGCTGACCGGGACGGCTCGAGGCCACGTAGAGCGTGGCCTCGGCCAGCCCGTAGGCGGGCGTGACCGCCTCGGCGGCCAGGCCGGAGGCGGCGAACGCCGCGGTGAACCGGCGCAGCGTAGCCGGGCGCACCGGCTCGGCGCCGTTGATGAACGCCCGGACGCCGCTCAGGTCCAGCCCGGCCCGGTCCGGCTCGCTGATCCGGGTCACGCAGTACTCGTAGGCGAAGTTGGGGCCGGCCGTGAACACGTTGGGGTACTCCGAGGCCAGTTGCAGCCACCGGACCGGCCGCATCAGGAACGCGACCGGGTCCATGAACGCGGCCTGGCATCCGGCGGCGATCGGCATCGCGATCGTCATCACGAACCCCATGTCGTGAAACAGCGGCAGCCAGCCGACCGCGGTCGACTCATGCGGCACGACCTCCAGCGCGGCGCTGATCTGGGCGGTGTTCGCGGCGAGACAGCCGTGCGTGATCATCACGCCCGCCGGCGTCCGGGTCGACCCGGACGTGTACTGCAGGTAGGCCAGGTCGGCGGGCCCGGTCTCCTCGTCGCGCCAGCCGTCGCCAAGACCGGGCGGTATCGCGTCCACGCTGATGACCGGCCGCGGCCGGGCCGGGCCGTCGCCCAGCAGGGACGCGACCGATTCCGCGGCGGCTTCGGTCGTCAGCACGCACGCGGGGTCGGCGTCGGCCAGGATCGCCGCCAGCCGGCCGGCGTGCCCGGGCAGGTCCGGGGAGAACAGCGGAACCGCGACGACCCGGGCGTAGAACGCGCCGAGCATGGCCACGACGTAGTCAAGGCCCTGGGGGACCAGCACGGCGGCCCGGTCCCCGGCCAGCACCCGGCGGCGCAGCGCGGCGGCCACGGCGCGGGCCCGCTGGTCGGTCTCGCGCCAGGTCATGGTGGCTCGCTGGCCGTGCGGGCCGGCCAGGTAGTCGACGAACGTGTAGGCGGGCCGGTCACCGATCGTCTCGGCCAGCCACCTGACCCGCCGCGCCAGCGTCGCCGGCCCGGGCCGCCCGCCCGCGCGCTCGGCCCCAGCCGGGGTGTCGTGCATGGCCGCCTCCGATCGCCGGGCCGGGCCGTACGCCAGACGCGCCGTAAGTTACCTGCCCGTAGCCCCCGCCTCTCCTCAGCGATTCACACATCCCACCGGCAGCGGCTATCACCGGCGTGACAATGTTCCGTTCCATGATCTGGGTTGATGGCGTGCGGATATCGCGTGATACCGCGCGCGAGTAACCCAGGTCACGAATTAGCCGGGGCGGTCGGCCAGGCCGAGGTGGATGGCCTGCCTCGCGGCCACGTTGCGGGTCGGGGCGCCCAGCTTGGCCAGCACGGCCGAGACGTGATGGTCGACGGTCTTCGCGGAGATGAACAGTTCCCCGGCGATCTCGGCGTTGGTGCGCCCGGCGCAGATCAGGCCGAGGACCTCGCGCTCGCGGCGGGTCAGGCCCAGCGGGTGCGCGCGGGTCGCGGTGCGCGGCCCGGCCGGGATCGACCTGATGCCAAGCTGGCGCATCTTCTGCCGGGTGATCCGGGCCGCCGCCGACGCGCCCAGGCCGGTGAAGATGCCGAGTGCCTCGCGCAGCGCCGCCTCGTCGCCGGTGTCGTGCAGGGTCAGCGCGGCCTCGTAGGAACACCCGAGGTCGGTCCAGAGCTGTGCGGCCTTCGCGCCGTGGCCCTCCAGGTGCAGCCGGAAGGGCTCCGCCAGCCCCTCGCCGGCCAGCCCCTCGCCGGCCAGCCCCTTCCCGGGCCGGGTTGCGCCGACGCGGCGGCGCCAGACGGCGATCGCCCCCCGGTCCCAGCCGTCGCACACGGCGGACACGCTGCCGGCCAGGTCGAGTTCGCGAGCCGCGGCGTCGGTGTCTCCCTCGAGCCAGTACGCCTCGGCCCGGGCCAGCCGGACGGCCACGATCCAGTTCGCCTCGCCGGATCCGTCGGCGGCGGCCGCGGCCTCGTCGAGGCACGCCCAGGCGCCGCCCTCGCCGCGGCGGGCCCTGACCTTGCCCAGGCTCAGCAGCGGGTTGAGCCGGTTGATCGTCGAGGCGACGACGCGCCGCAGCAACTGCTCGCTCAGTGACACCGCCTCGTCCCACCGGCCCGCCTTTTCCAGCCAACTTGTCCGCTCGCCGCGCATGCAGACTCCGAACGTGCTGATGTCGTGGTCGTCGCAGTAGGCGATGCCGTCGGTGTAGTACGGCTCGGCCTCGGCGAAGCGCCAATCCCCGCAGAGGAGGCCGTACAGGTTCGCGAAGGCCCGGCCCGCCTGCTCGTCGCGGCCGGCCTCGCGCGCGATCCGGAGCGCCTCGCGCAGCGCGGCGATCCCGTCCCGGCCCGCCCCCAGAATGGCGCAGCCCTCGGTGTTGAGCGCGTCGCTCAGCACCTCGGGCACGCCGAGCGGCCCGGCGATGGCCTGGGCCCGGCGGGCCAGGCCGATCGCCGCTTCGTACTCGCCGTCGAGCATCCGCTGGGTGGCGAGGTTGGCGTAGGCCCAGGCCAGCTCGGTGCCAGGCGGCAGCGGCTCGAGGGCGGCCAGGGCCGCCTCGGCCAGGCTGATCGCTTCCGGGCCGCGGCACAGGCGCCACATCGTGCGCGAAAGCCGGCGCATGGTGTCGCCCTCGCGGCGGCGGTCGCCCGCCTCGCGCCACAGCCCGAGCGCTCGTTCCCCCGCGTCGGCCGCGTCCTGCCAGCGGTCGACCAGCGACGTCTCGAACGCGAGCCCGTCGTACAGCGTGGCCAGCGCCGCCGGGCCGGTCCCGGCGGCGAAGCGCAGGGCCCGCTCGTACTGGGCGGCGGCCTCACGGTGCGAGGCCAGTTCCGCGGCCCGCCGGGCGGCGGCCGGGGCGTAGCACAGGACGGCCGGGCCGTCGCCGGCCGCTTCGGCGTGGAACGCCAGGCGGGCGTCGTCGTCGCACCCGCGTGAGCGCAGGGCGTCGAGGATCCCGGCGTGGACGCCGCCGCGGCGGTGGCCCGCGATCGCCTGTTCCACGGCCAGCCGCGTGATCTCGTGGCGGAACCGCAGCCAGATGCCGTCCTCGGCAAGCAGGCCGGACGCCAGGAGCTCATCCATGACCGACGGCGGGCACGCCGTGACCGACGCGACCAGCGGCGGCTCGACCCGGGTCCCGATCAGCGCCGCGACGTCCAGCACGTCGCGGGCCTGACCGGTCAGGCGCCCGGCCCGGGCCAGCACCGCGTCGCGCGCCGACGGCGGGACCGCGCCCATCCCGGACTGGACGACCTCGGTGACGTAGAACGGGTTGCCGCCGGTCAGCCGGTACAGCTCGGCGGGTTCGAACCCGCTGTCGCCGGCCAGGACCCGGACCGCCTCCGCCGACAGGGGCGCGAGTCCGATGCGCCGGGTCGGCCGCGCCGCGGCCAGGTCGCCCAGGGCCAGCCGCAGCGGGTCGGCCGGGGTCAGGCCGTGATCGCGGTAGGTCACGATCAGCAGCACCGCGGCGTCGCGCAGCCGCCGCCCCAGGAACCGCAGCAGGTCGACGGTGGCCTCGTCGGCCCAGTGCACGTCCTCGACCACGGCGACGCTCAGCGCGTCCGGCTCGCTGAGCTGCCGCAGCAGCGCACCGAACAACTCCTCGCGCGGAGCCCGGGCCCGGCACAGGTCCTGCAGTTCCCCGCCGAGCTGGGCGGCCAGGTCGAACAGCGGGCCGAGCGGCCGGGGGGTAAACAGGCCGTCGCACGCCCCCCACGCCCAGCGGGCCTCGGGCAGGTCCCGGTGCAACTGCTCCACCAGCGCCGACTTGCCGACGCCTGCCTCGCCCGCAACGAGAACCAGCCGCCCGTCCCCCTGCCGCGCCTGGTGCGCGTACTCGGCCAGCGCGGCCAGTTGCGTCTCCCGCTCCAACAGCAAGACTTCCACCCCCCCTTCAGTGTCCATCACGCCCAAGCCCAGCGCTACCAGGCAAAACGCCGCAGCACCCCGGGACTTCCCGCCCCGGCGAAATATGGGGAACCCGCCGCCAAAACTGGGGAACGACGGCCGATCCCCGGTGCGGGCCGGCCGCCATACGTTCGCCTTGACTCGCTAACCGAGAGCAAGGAGGAGACAGTGCCGCTCTTCATGGACGACCACACGATCGCCGGGGGTGTCAGCGCGGACGACGTGGCCAAGGCCCACATGGCCGACCTGAACGTCCAGGGCCGCCACGACGTGCGCTACCTGCGTTACTGGGTCGACGAGCTGCGGGGCAAGGTGTTCTGCCTGGTCGAGGCGCCGTCCGCGGAAGCCGCCGGCGCCGTTCACCGCGAGGCCCACGGCCTGGTGGCCGACCACGTCTACCAGGTGCAAGAGGGTTCCTGACCCGGCAGATCCCAGCACACAAGACGACAGCCAAACAAGACAAAAGGAGAAACCGTCATGTCCATCATCCGCCGCATCTTCCGCCGCGCCGCGCTGCTGGCCGTGGCCGCCGCCGCCATCCTGGCCTCCGGCGCCGCGGTCCCCGCGTTCGCGAAGATCGCTCCGCCTCTGGGTGGTAGTGGTGGTACCGAGGTCGCACCGCCGCCGCCGGTGGTCCACACCGTCACCGTCGGCGGCACGCCGGGCTGGCAGATCGCCCTGCTCATGGCCGGCGCCGCGGTGCTGGCCGCCGTGGCCGCGGTGCTGCTGGAGCGGCTGCGGGCCGCCCGGCGCGCCGAACTGGCCCAGCCCGCCCAGTGAACAGCGTGCCTGGTTATGCGGACGAGGCCCGGATCTGGTTCGCTTCTGGGCATGCCCTCACCTGAATCTGGAGATCCGGCGCGGCCGCCCGACTGGTTCACCGCGGGGCTGGCCGCGCCCGGCCGGCAGGCCGCAGTCGATGTCGCCGGGACCAGGGTCGTGTACCGGACGTACGGCGACCCGGGCGACGGCGACATCGTGCTGCTCCACGGGGGCGCGGCCCACGGCCGCTGGTGGGACCACATCGCCCCGCTGCTGGCTCGCGACCACCGGGTGATCGTGCCCGACCTTTCCGGGCACGGTGACAGCGGGCGCCGCGAGACCTACAGCCTCGACGTGTGGGCGCAAGAGGCGTTCGCCGTCGCCGCCCACGCTGGGCCCGACACCCCGCCGACCATCGTCGGGCACAGCATGGGCGGCTTTGTCGCGCTGCGGGCCGCGAGCATCTACGGCTCGGCCATCGCCGGGGCCGTGGCGATCGACTCGCCGGTGCGGGACATCACGCCCGAAGAGCGCGCCGCCCGCGAGCAGCGCGCCTTCGGCCCGCTGCGGGTCTACCCGTCGCGGGAAGCCATCCTCGCCCGGTTCCATCCCATCCCCGACCAGCCTTCGCTGCCCTACGTCTTCGAGCACGTGGCTGAGACCTCGATCAAGCAGGTCGACGGCGGCTGGAGCTGGAAGTTCGACCCGCGCATCTTTGCCCGGCACCAGCTCGGGCTGGACCTGCTGGCCCGGCTGGACTGCCGGGTCGCGCTGTTCCGGGCCGAGCACGGCATCGTGTCGGCGCAACTGGGTGAGGCCATGTACGACCGGCTCGGCCGGCTCGCCCCGGTGATCGAGATTCCCGCGGCCGGCCACCACGTGATGCTCGACCAGCCGCTGGCCCTGGTCACCGGCATCCGCACCCTGCTGTCGGACTGGGATCACTCTGTTCCTAGGGGGGAACGATCCCCCCTATAACCCCCCTGCCGCGGCGCCCGGGGGGCGCCGCGAGACCGTTCTGGCATCCGCTCGGGCCAGCCTTCGGCCGACCGTCGCGGACGGCACGGCCTAAGCGGCCGGGACCCTGACGCCTCCCAGGCGGCCGAGGCGCTGACGCCTTTCAGGCGGTGGGCGGGGCTTCGGCGGCGATCGCCTGCTGGTACAGGTGCTCGACGCTCGGGCTCAGGTAGGAGCTGTAAGAGACCGCGGACCTGTCACCGCCCTGCTGGTAACCGCCGATCACGCCGACGATCGTGCCGGTCCGCGTCACCCGGTCGAACTGCGTGACCCAGGGACTGCCGCTGGTGCCTCCGGTGAACCCGTCGCACTCGAACCGCAGTTGCGTGATGCTCAGCTCGGAGGTCCAGTTCCTGCAGGTGATCGGGGCGTCGCCGCTGGCGGGATAGCCGGTGACGCGCACCAGGTTGCGGAACCCGGGGTTGAACGCCAGCCGGTTGGCCCCGAGTATGTCCTCGATGTTCTGGCCGTGGTACGGCTTGAGCACCACGAACCCGACGTCGATGCTGGGATCGGCGTCGCTGATCCACTGCGGCGCGACCAGCAGGTCCCTCGGCGTCCAGATGCCGTACGGGGCCAGGCCGTCCCGGTAGTCGGGGATGAACACGATGTTCTTGCGGTAGCCGACGCCGCTCCCGCCGTAGATGCAGTGCGCCGCGGTGATCAGCAGGTCACGCCCGGGGCTGTCCACCACGCTCGCCGTGCAGAAATGGTCGGCGCTGCCGACCTGGACGAACAGCGCCCCGACCCGCACGGAAAGCTGGTTCTCGTCCGCCTGGGCCGGCTGGCCAAGACCCGGCTGGCCAAGACCCGACTGGGCGCGATACTTGCCGCTGCGCAGCGGCAGCGCGCGCAGCAGCCGGGAACGGTTCCAGAAGTTGGCGGGCCCGCGCCCGAGCAGGTGCGGGGGCGCGCTCCCCGGCGCCGCCGAGCAGGCGCCGACGAGGAGCAACGCCATCAAGGTCATCAGTACGCGGATCGCGGCGCTCGCCGGCGTGCGTCCGGGCCGGCTCGCTCTCGCCCTGCATGCGCGCATCGTTTCCTGCCAGTGTCATCGCCTGTCCCCGGGGGGTGACTTCCCGGTTTGCACGGGTTTATCGCCTCATCGGGCCAGCGAGGTTGTAGACCGTTGTCCCCGAGACCGTACTAGCCGTGAAGTGAGCGCTGACCCACGCGCTGATCTGAGCCGCGTCAGTCCGGCTGCCGCCCGCGCCGCGGTCTCCGAAACCGTGCGCGCCGCGGTCCGCGAACCCGCGTGCGCCCAGGCCCGCGAACTTTCCGGCCCCGCGGCCGGGGAACCCGCCCGCACCGCCCGCCATGTAGTAGTGGATCCGGTGCGAGGCCACGAGCTTCTCGAACTCGGCCAGGGTCGGCGCCGGGTCGGTGCCCCGGAAGCCGCCGATGGCCATGACCGGGACGCCGCCGGCGGCCAGTTCCATCGAGGCCGCGGTGTCGGAACCGTCCGTGGCCGCGGCCCACGTGTAGCGGGACGCGCCGGACCGCAGCAGCCGGACCAGCGCGCTGCTCACGGTGGCGTTGCCGCCGCCCGGGCCGCCGCCGCCGAAGAACCCCGCCCCGTCGCGCAGGCGCCCAGCCGCGCCGCGACCGCCCTGGGCACCGCGACCGGCCACAGCACCGCGACCGGCCACGGCACCGCCCCGGGCCGCGGTCAGGGCCGGCCCGGCCGACGGGCTCGAACCGCTGTACCGGCCGGCCGCCGTGGCCAGGCTGTAGGCCAGCGGACCGCCCAGCACGGCGACCAGGGCCAGTGACGCCGCAGCCACACCGAAGCCGGCCCGGACTCGGCCGGTGACGGCCCGCAGGGCCGGGCCGATCACGATCAGGCCGGCCGCGGCTAGCGCGGCGAGGACGATGGCCACGCGGAGCCAGGGGAACCAGCCGGGAGCACGGCCGAGCAGGACCCAGGCCCAGGCGCCGGTGACCACGAGCGCGACGGCCAGCACGGCGCGCGCGAGCCGGGTATGCCGGATCCGCCACAGGCCGACCGCGCCGATGCCGGTCAGCGCCCCGATCGCGGGGGCGAGGGCGATCGAGTAGTAGGAGTGGGTGGTGCCGGACATGAAGCTGAGCACCAGCCCGGCCACCACCAGCCAGCCGCCCCAGATCAGCGCCGCGGCGCGGGTGCGGTCGGTCCGAGCGGCCCGGCGCGACAGCCACAGCGCGGCCGCGCAAGCGATCAGGGCGGCCGGGATCAGCCAGCTGATCTGCCCGCCCCACTCCGGCCCGAACAGGCGGGTGAGGCCGCTGCCTCCCCCGCCGCCGAACCCGCCTCCGCCGCCGGTGAGCCGGCTCAGCCCGTTGTAGCCGAACGTGAGCTGCAGGATGTTGTCGTCGGTGGAACTGCCGACGAACGGCCGCCCGGCGGCCGGGGTGAGCAGGCTGACCGCGACCCACCAGCCCCCGGTGACCAGCAGCGCGCCGCCGCCGGCCAGCAACTGCGCGATGCGCCGGCCCAGCCGCGGCGGCCCGGCCCACAGGTAGGCCAGCGCCAGAGCGGGCAGGACGAGGAACGCGGCCAGCATCTTGGCCAGGAAGCCCAGCCCCAGCAGCGCCCCGGCCGCGACCAGCCACCGGGTTCGCCCGGTCTCGATGGCCCGGGTGACGGCGTACGCGGCCAGCGTCATCGTCAGCGTCAGCAGCGCGTCGGGGTCGTTGAAGCGGAAGATCAGCGTGGCGACCGGGGCCAGCGCCACGACCGCGCCGGCGATGAGCGCCGCCGGGGGCCCGAACCAGCGGCGCACGGTGGTGTACAGCACGCCGACCGTGGCCACGCCCTCGAGCGCCTGCGGCACCAGCAGGCTCCAGTAGTTCACGCCGAACACCCGCGCGGACAGTTCCATCACCCACAGGAAAGCCGGGGGCTTGTCCACGGTGATGAAGCTGGCCGAGTCCAGCGAGCCGAACAGGAACGCCTTCCAGCTCTCGGTGCCGGCCTGCGCCGCGGCGGCGTAGAACTCGTTCGCCCAGCCGTTGCCGCGCAGGCCCGCCAGGTAGAGCAGGGAGGTGGCCGCGAGCAGGCCCAGCAGCGCCGGCCGGGCCCACGCGGGATCATCCGGCCGGGCGCGCCACAGCCTCCCGGCTCGCCGCGTGTGGCCTGACTCTGGCCCGCCGCTTCGCTCCGGGTCGCGCAGCAGCCGGGCCAGGCGGCCGCGGCGTGGCGGGCGCGCGGGTGGCGGCGGGCCAGGTTCCGTTGAGGTGGCGGTCACCGGAGCTCCTATTCGGCTAGGTCGAGCAGCCCATGCGGGACAGGATCGGGAAGGCTGGCGGCCGGGCGCCTGCGGCGGCCCGCGCCGCGGAACACCCAGCGCCGGTAGAGCCCGAACCGGATCACGGTGGCGGCCAGGTTCGCGCAGACGAGCACCGCCACCTCGGCGGCGGCGGCGGGCCGGGCCACGGCGGCGTGCAGCGCGGCGAGCGCCCCGGAGGTGAGCGCGAGCCCGATGCCGAACGCGATCAGCCCGCGGACCTGGTGGCGGGCGGCGTGGGCCCGGCCCCGGATGCCGAACGTGACCCGCCGGTTGACGGCGGTGTTGGCCACCGCGGTGACCAGCAGGCTGAGCGCGTTCGCGGCCTGCGCGGTCACCGAGCCGCGCAGCAGCAGGTACAGCAGGACGTAGGCCGCGGTGCAGGCCACGCCGACCGCGGTGAACCGCGCGAGTTGGCCGGCTAGCTGACGGTAGCGGCCGATCAGGCCGCCGGGCCGACCCAGGCGCGGGTCTGCGGGCAGACCGGAGGACGGGCCGCCCGCGGTCCGCGGGCCCGGTGGTGACGAACTGCCCAGGACCGGGACGGTGATCGTGCCCAGGGCCAGGGCCGTGCCGAGGCGCACGATGCCGCGCAGGTCGCCAAGGGCCGTCGCGAGGATCTTGACCCGGGAGTCGGCGTCGTCGATCCAGTCCACCGGCACCTCGTGGATGCGCAGCCCGGCCCGCTCGGCCAGGACCAGCAGTTCGGTGTCGAAGAACCACCCGGTGTCGGCGGTCAGCGGCAGCAGCGTCCGCGCCTTGTCCGCCCTGATCGCCTTGAAGCCGCACTGGGCGTCGGAGAACCGACTGCCCAGGGTGGCGCGCAGCAGCAGGTTGTAACAGCGCGAGATGATCTCGCGACGCGGGCCGCGGATCACCCGGGCCCCGCGGGCCAGGCGGGTGCCGATCGCCACGTCGCTGTGTCCCGACAGCAGCGGGGCCAGCAGCGGCAGCAGGGCGTTCAGGTCGGTCGACAGGTCGACGTCCATGTAGGCCACGACATCGGCGTCGCTGCGGCACCACACCGAGCGCAGCGCCCCGCCCCGGCCCGGCCGTTCCAGCCGGACGGCGCGGACCGCCGCCAGTTCGGCCGCCAGCGCCCGGGCCTGCGGCCAGGTGCCGTCGGTGCTGCCGTTGTCCGCGATCGTTATGCGCGCGGTAAAAGGAAAATTGTCGTGCAGGTAAGCATCGAGCCGCCGGACACTCGGAGCCAGGTCACGCTCCTCATTGCGGACCGGGATGACGATCTCCGCCTGTGCGCCGGGGGGACACGATGCGGGCGGAGGCTGCGGCGCGTCTGACGGCCCGGCCATAAGACCGGCAGGCCGAAGCGCTGGGTCGGAGCCTCTCATGGCTATCAGGCTTGCCATGAATTCTGCGCAGCCGCTGAGTCAATCCTCTAAGAATGCTCCAGCTTCGAGACCAACCTGCATTTATGCTTAATCCATTACCTGCGGTTGATCAGAGCGCTACCATTGGCCCCCGGCCATTTACCGCCGCGCGTTTATAAAGGTCAATAACTATTGACTCGTGCGATAACGGGTGACATTTACCGCGGGCCGGAGCGGCTAGGGCCCGGTGAGGCTGACCCGGCACGCGTTCAGGCCGCGCCGCAACTCGGCCGCCTCGTCGGCGGTCAGCCCGGCCAGCATCCGCCTCTCCAGTTCGGCCACCGAGCCCCGGTAGCGCCGCAGCAGCGCCCGCCCGTCCGCGGTGAGCGCCAGCACCAGCCGTCGCCGGTCGGCCGGGTCCCTGTGCCGCTCGACCATTCCCCGGTCCTCCAGCGCCCGGACCATGTCCGCCATGGTCTGGGCGGTCACGAAGGAGTTGCGGGCTAGCTGCGCCGATGACAGGCCGGGATGACGTTCCAGCACGGTCAGCGCCGTGTACTGCAGGGCGGTCATGCCGATCGGCCGGAAGATGTCGTCGAGGTGCGCCCGGGAGGCGAGCTCGACCTGCTTGATCAGATACAGCAGGGTCGGCTCCGCCCTGAGCCTGCTCCCCGCCGACACCGCGGTCTGTGCTGACACCCCGGTCAGTCTGCCAGCCGCACGCCGGAGCATCAGCGGAAAAGGCCCGGCGGTGACAATTATCCGTAACGCGGCTGCGGCGCCGGTCGCCTTGCCTTGCGGGCCGCTCCGGTCTCCGGGCCCGACCCGCGCCTAGGCGAGCGTGGTCCAGCCGGCGGCCGGCAGGTTGTTCTGCGAGACGTTGGTCGCGTTCAGCAGGGCCCCGCTGGAGCCGGCCGCCGCGCTGATGAACCACGAGGCCGCCGCGAGCGGCCCGTTCTCGGTGCAGCCGATCAGCGTGAGGTTCGACTCGGCGGCCCCGACGACGATCCCGCTGGCGTTGTTGTTGTACACCCAGCACCCGACCACGGTATTGCCCGATCCGCCCTGGAAGATGAAGCTGTCGGTGGTCGTGCCCTCGGCCCCGCACCCGTTGATCGTCACCGAGTGGCAGCCGGCCAGGTGGTAGCCGTTGCCGTTGTTGTCGGCCGCGCAGCCTTCCAGCACCGAGTACTGCGCGTTCACCAGGAAGTAGCCGGTGCCCGCGTTCCCGTTCGCGTAGCAGGACGAGAACCGGAGGCTGGTGCACGCCACGGGCGCGGACGGGTGGAACCCGTCGCCGCCGTTCAGCGCGCTGACCACACGCTCGAACTCGCTCACGATCGGCGTGTTCACGTACAGGCCGTGTGATCCCCAGTGCGAGAGCGTCACCCGCCGCACGCTGGTGTAGGGGAAATTCGGGTTGGCGTTCAGGCCGAGGTGAATGCCGTTGCCGCTGCCCGACGACGGGCCGTAAAGCCACACGTCGGCCACGTTGATGTGCTGGGCGTCCACGGCCAGCAGGCCATGCGACGTGGTCGAGGTCTGCTTGACGATCGTGGCCCCGTCGCCGTCGCCCTGAATGGTCGTGTACGAACTCACGGTGAGCGCGCCGGAGATCTGGTAGGTGCCTGCGGGCAGGTAGACCACGGCGCCGGTGGCCGGAACGGCGGTCAATGCCGCCTGGATCGCCGCCGTCGAGTCGCTCTGGCCGGTCGGGTCGGCGTCGTAGGGGTCCTGGGTCACGTCGATCCAGCCGCTTCCCGGCCCGCCGCTCGCGCTCGCGGCCGCGGACGCCGGCGGCGACGCCGATGCGGACGGCGAGGCGGCACCGGGTTGCGACGCCGCGCTGGCCGGTGACGCGACGGCTAGCCCGGTGAGCCCGGTCGCCCCGACCACGGTGCCCGCCAGCAGCGCGCGGCGTGACGTGACGCCGGTGCGGATCCGGTTCGCGATCTCGGCCCGGTCTCCGATCATGACGACGACCCCCCTCCACCGTGCCGCGGCGATACCAGGACGCTAACGCCAGCGAGCACGGTCTATCCCAAGTCGGTCCGACCAAATGGTCACACAGTTTGGCCGACAAAGGAGGGTAAATCATGATGGCACGCCGATTCTTTATGCACACGGTCCTGGTTCCTGCCGCAGTGACCGTATTGACCGTAATCAGGCTAGCCACGGCGGCCGCGTTAATTGCCACCTGACCACGGGCCGATAGCGCGCAAATCTCGCACTAACGACTAATTCGCGCGGGGCAGCGGCGGGGGCAGCGTCCGGGCCAGCCCGGTGGCCGCCTCGAAGGCGTGCGCCACGCCGAGCAGGGCCCAGTCCGCCCGGCGGCGGCCGACCAGCTGCAGCCCCACGGGCAGGCCGCCCGGGGTGAAGGCGGCGGGCACCGAGATCGCCGGCAGCCCGGTGACCGAGATCAGGTAGGCCGACGCCATCCAGTCGAGGTACGTCTCCTGGGGATGGCCGTCGATGTCGTGCACCCAGTCCAGGGTCACGTCGAACGGCACGACCTGGCTCACCGGGCACGCCAGGATCTCCACCTCGCCGAAGAACGCGCTGACCCGCTCGGCCACGGCGGCGTGCAGCAGCGTGGCGCGGCTCAGGTCGGCCACGCTCAGCTCCAGGCCCCGCTCGATATTCCAGGTCACGTTCGGCCCCAGTTGCCCGGGGTGCTCGCGCAGCAGCGGGCCGAGGCCGGTAAGGAACCGCATCGCGCGCTTCGTGCGGAAGACCTCGTCGGCGCCGGACAGGTCCGGGGTGGCGTCGATGACCTCGCAGCCCAGATCGGCCAGGACCTGCCGGGCCGGGGCCAGGGCGTCCCGCACGTCCGGCTCGACCGGCAGGCCGAGGTCGGCGCTCCACGCCACCTTCACGCCCCGCAGGTCCCGCTCGAGCAGGGACGGGATCTGGCCGGGCGGCACCGACGGCGGGGCCGCGTCCAGGGCCAGCGGCGCGCGCGGGTCCGGGCCGGCCTGGGCCATCAGGAGCAGCGCGACGTCGGCGACCGTCCGCGCCATGGGCCCTTCCACGGCGAGCACGTCGGCCACGTCGGAGACCGGCCAGGCAGGTACCCGGCCGGGAGACGGGCGCAGCCCGACGACGTTGCAGAAGTTGGCCGGGTTGCGCAGCGAACCGCCGAGGTCGCTGCCGTCGGCCAGGCAGATCATCCGCGCGGCCAGCGCGGCCGCGGCCCCGCCGCTGCTGCCGCCGGCGCTCCGCCTGAGGTCGAACGGGTTGCGGGTGGCACCGAACACCGGGTTGACGGTGTGCGAGCCCGCCCCGAACTCCGGCGTGTTGGTCTTACCCAGGCTGATCGCCCCGGCCTGGGCCATCCGCGCGACGACGAGCGCGTCGGCGTCGGGGACGTAGCCGGCGAACAGCGGGGACCCGTAGGTGGTCCGCACCCCGGCCGTGTCCGCGAGGTCCTTGTGCGCCACGGGCAGTCCGTGCAGCAGGCCGGGCTCGCCGCCCCCGGCCAGCGCCGCGTCGGCCCGCGCCGCCTTGTCCAGGGCGGTGTCGAAGCACCGGGTTACGATCGCGTTGACGGCCCCGTTGACCGCTTCGACCCGTTCGATGTGGGCGGCGATGACCTCACGGGCCGACACCTCCCGGCGGCGCATCATCCCGGCCAGCGTGATCGCGTCGCACGCGCACAAGTCCGTCAACGGTCTGCTCCCCCCGGTCGGCGGGTCGGACCAGCGCATGTTAACCGGCGGACCGACCTCGGATGCTCGCCGCCAACCCGGCCGTATCGCCGCCCGACTGACATACCGGGACATCTCCCGTTCGCTGCGGCGACACGCGGGAGGGCCGCCTGCACGAGGGCAGGTTTGGATCGCGCATAGCCTGGAAGCTGTCCGGTGACAGATCCCAATCGGTGGCGGAGTTCGGAGTTCATGATCGTCTTTGTTGTTCTCGGTGTCATCCTGGTCATCGCGGCCTACGCGGCGGACCGGCTGATAAAAGCGCGGACCCAGACACGGCGGTTGCGCCGGATGAACGAGCGGCTCACCGCCGCCACCGTGAAGACCGAACGGCAGCAGGCACAGCGGCAGGCGTCGGCCGCGGCAGGCGCGGCGATGACCTCCGTCATGCCCGCCATCAAGAACCCGGCGGTCACGCCCGCCATCAAGAACCCGGCGCTGACCCCGGCCGCGGAGACCACCGGCGAGACGAGCTTGCCTTAGTCCTGGGGGCGCCCCCCTAATAACCCAATGCATAACCCAATGCCGCTTAGGGCTCGCGGATGATTAACACGCTGATCTGATCTTGAGGGCAAGGGTGACGGCCAGCAGGCAAAGCAACGAGTTAATTCGAGACGAGCCCTTAGGTCACCACCACCACGGCCGCGGCGGCGAGCCTGCTCCATGAAAACACCTCGGCGGCGTCGCTGGCGCTCCGCCAAATCGTTTGCCAGCCGCTCGGGCCAGCCTCCGGCCGGCCGTCGCGGACGTCATGCGGGCTGGGATCTCCTGCGCAGGGGGAGGCGGGCTAGGAACAGGGTTAGGGCCAGGCCGGCGACCATTGGGGCCCACCAGGACCAGGGGCTGTGCCACGGCGCCTGGGACACGAACGTGAGCGTCACCACGGCGGCCGATGTGGCGGCCAGGCGGACCCAGTCGCGCGACGCGGCGATCAGCGCCACCGCCAGCACCGGCCAGAGGTAATAGGCGACCATCACCGACTCGAACACCGAGCGCAGCGCCAGCGCGAGCGCCACCCACCAGAGCAACTCCGCCAGCAGGTCCGGGCTCCAGCCGTTCCGGCGGTCGTCGCCGCGCCACGCTTGCCGCTGGTCGCCTGGCCAGGCGTCCTGCCGGGCGGTGCGCCACCGCCGCCCGGTGGCCAGCGCGCATCCGCATGCCACCGCGATGGCCAGGATCCGGCCCGGTCCGCCCGCCACCGCTCCGCCGCTGAGATGCGGCGCCAGTGACGTCCACGGCGTCGGGTGGTCGACGGCCGGCCAGTTCGGCTGCTGGGTCACGGCGGTGGCGGTCGCCGGCCAGTTCGCGGCCGATGCGGCGGCCAGCAGCACCGCCCCGGGGACCACGGCCCGGCCCAGGAAGCCGGGGAGCCGCCGGGGGGCGACGGTCGCGGCGACGACCGGCAGCGCGAGCAGCACCAGCGGCTGCACGGCCACCGCCGCGCCGAGCAGCCATCCCGAACGTCCGGTCCGCCCGTCGGCCAGGGCCAGGATGGCCAGCAGCAGCAGGCCGACGGCCACGGCGTCCTCGGGATGGCCCCACCGCGCCGACACGTTCCACAGCGCCACGGCGCCGGCCGCGGCCAGCAGCGCGCGCTTGGGCCGGCTCACGCCCAGCCGTTCGGCGATCGCGTCGGCGGCGAACAGCGCCACCGCCGACAGCGCGATCTCGTAGGGCCCGGCCACCAGCCACGCGGCCGGATGGGGGTTGTACACGCCCGGCACCCGCAGCGACAGGCCGGCCGCGCCGATCACCACGGCCACCGGAACCAGGATCACGGCCGCACCGGGAAACCCGACCAGGCCCGTGGGACGGGCGTACAGGCCGCCCAGGTCCAGGTGCGCGAGCCGCTGGGCCGCGACCAGCGTCCCCCACAGGTCATCCGGCAGCGACCAGTGGTGCCTGCCCACCAGGCCCGGCCCGATCCAGATCGTCGACACCATCCCGGCCGCGATCAGCCCCACGGTGGCCAGGGCCGGGAACAGCCTCCTGACCAGCCACGGCACCCGCACCGCCAGCGGCGGCGCGTGACCCGGTCCCGGGCCGGGCGCCAGCACCGGGCCGGCCAGGGCACCCTCGCCTCCAGGCGATGAGAGCGTCATCGTCGGCCCCTCTCAGGCGAGACGCAGCCCGCGGCGCGTGGGCGCCGGGACCGATCTCCATCATGCGCCGCGTATCGTGCCCGAGTCACCCCGGCCCGGGATAACACCAGGCGAATAACAAGGCGCACGAAATTCGCACCGCACACGTTTTCTCAGATCAGCCTATAAATCCGCAGCAAATTCACGTGCGTATTAACAAAGACCAGAGCCGTGTTTCTCTCGGAAATTTTCCGGCCCCGTTGGATATGCTTCCGGCGGCAAAGCGCTTGGTGACGCGGAAGGAAAGCCAATGTCGATCGACATAAACACGACGACAGCGCCTGAGCAGCCTCAGCAAAGCCTGAGCACCGCCGCGGCACGGAATCTGGCCACGACGACCAAAACCGTCCCGCAGATGCAGGGAATCACTTCCCGTTGGCTGCTGCGGATGTTGCCCTGGGTCCAGGTGTCGGGCGGTACCTACCGGGTCAACCGGCGGCTCACGTACGCCGTGGGCGGGGGCCTGGTCAGCTTCGCGCAGGCCGGGAGCAACGTGAGCGTGATCCCGCCGAGCCTGCGGGAGGTCCCGGCGCTGGCCAACGTCGTCGACGACGCCCTGCTGGCCAGCCTGGCCGCGCGCTTCATCCGGCAGGACGTGCCGGCCGGGGCGACGGTCGTGCAGCGCGGGCACGCCGCCAACCAGTTCTACCTGGTGGCTCACGGGAAGCTGAACCGGCACGGCGCGGGCGCCTTCGACGGCGGCACGGTGCTGGGCGTGCTGGCCGACGGCAGCCACTTCGGCGCCGACGTGCTCACCGCCGCGGACGCGACGTGGGACTACACGGCGGTGGCGACCACCTCGTGCACGCTGCTGCGGCTGTCCCGGCAGGAGTTCGAGGCCGCGCTGAGCCAGTCGCACGCCCTGCGGATCCACCTGCGGGCGTTCACAGCGGCGACCCAGCGGCCGCAGAACCGGCGCGGGGAGTCGGACATCGCCGTGACCGCGGGGCACGCCGGGGAGGTTTCGCTGCCCGCCACGTTCGCCGACTACGAGCAGGCCCCGCGCGAGTATGAGCTCAGCGCGGCGCAGAGCGTGCTGCGCGTGCATTCGCGGGTCGCCGACCTGTTCAACGAGCCGATGAACCAGGTGGAGCAGCAGTTACGGCTGATCATCGAGGCGCTGCGGGAACGCCAGGAGCACGAGATGATCAACAACCCCGAGTTCGGCCTGCTGCACAACGTCGCCTACGACCAGCGGGTCCACCCGCATGCCGGGCCGCCCACCCCCGATGACCTCGATGAGCTGCTGTCCCGGCGGCGCAGCACGCGACTGCTGCTCGCGCATCCTGCCGCGATCGCGGCCTTCGGACGCGAGTGCAGCAAGCGGGGCATCTACCCGGGCCACGTCGAGGTGCTGGAGAGCCGGCTGCCCGCGTGGCGAGGCGTGCCGATCTTCCCGTGCGGCAACATCCCGGTTACCGCCGAGCGGACCTCGACAATCCTGGCCATGCGGACCGGGGAAGAGGACCAGGGCGTGGTTGGCCTGCACCAGACCGGCATCCCCGACGAATATCAGCCAAGCCTGAACGTGCGTTTCATGGGCGTCGACGACAAAGCTGTCATCTCGTACCTGGTCAGCGCCTATTACTCGGTGGCCGTGCTGGTGCCCGACGCGCTCGGAGCGCTGATGAACGTCGAGATATCGCGGCCGTTCAGCTGATGGCACCGGCGCGGGCGCAGCCATTCGAGCTGCCCGATTTCTACCTGCCGCATCCGCCGCGCCTGAACCCGAACGTGCTGCGGGCCCGCGGCGAAGGAGCGTCTGGCCCGGCTGCCCGCGTTCATGCCGCCCGCCGCGGCCGCGCCGGTACCCGAGCCGGGCAACCCGGCGCAGCGCCCGCGACCCGCAGCGGACGCTAAAGCTGCTTCAAACTGCAGAGCGGCTTTGCCGTGCCCCTGGCGGCTGGCCTGCCGCTGTGAGAAACCAGCTCAGGGCGCCTGCCGCGCCGAAGACCAGGACGCCCGGCTCAGCCGCGGTCGTGGAGGGTCACCTGGTAGCCGTCGGGGTCCGCGAACGTGAAAGTGCGGCCGAACGGCCCGTCGACGGGCGCTGAGACGATCGTCGTGCCGGCGGCGGCGAGGGCGTCGTGAATGTCCTGCGCGTCGGGGGCGTGCAGCCACAGCGCCATCCCCTGGCCCGGCTGCGCGATCGCGTCCAGGTCGGTGCCCGCGACGACGTCGCGGACGGCGAACGCGATCGGCTTGGTGCCGAACACGACGGCGTGCGGCGGTCCTGCGTCGGAGCGCTTCAGCCCCAGGTACTGCTCGTAGAAAGCGGCGGAACGCTCCAGGTCGCGCACCTGCAGTGAAATGAAGTCGGGTCCGGTGACGGCCACGAT
>DATAVV010000476.1:0-22410 GCA_036267555.1 Streptosporangiaceae bacterium
ACATGCGGGCAGACATGTACATGCGGGCGCCTTGGGCTGCCTTGTCTGCCTAGCGGTGTCCCTGGCGGGTCGGCTTAGTGGTCTGCCTGGTGGGTCTGGCTGGCGGGGCGGGCGGGAGCTGGAACCAGTAGAACCCGTGGCCGGGCAGCGTGAGCAGGTAGGTGAGCTCGCCGATCGGCGGGAAGACCACCCCGCCCATGCACTCGACCGGCGAGATGTCCTTGAACCGGCGCAGGTCCAGTTCGACCGGCTGCGGGAACCGGGACAGGTTGTTCACGCACAGGATCGTGTCGGTGTCCTCGGTGTCGGGGTCGGCCGCCTGGCCGGGCGCGTTCTGGTACTCGCGCACGAAGGCAAGCACGCTCGGGTTGGAGGAGTTCAGCTCCTCGAAGCCGCCCCTCCCGAACACCGGATGCCGCTTCCTGATCTCGATCATCCGCCGGGTCCAGTGCAGCAGCGAGCCGCCGTTGCGCTCCTGGGCCTCGACGTTCAGCGCCTGGTAGCCGTAGATCGGGTCCATGATCAGCGGCAGGTAGAGGCGGGCCGGGTCGCAGCCGGAAAAGCCTGCGTTGCGGTCCGGCGTCCACTGCATGGGCGTGCGCACGCCGTCACGGTCACCGAGCCAGATGTTGTCGCCCATCCCGATCTCGTCGCCGTAGTAGAGCACCGGCGAGCCGGGCAGGGACAGCAGCAGCGCGGTGAATAGCTGCAACTGGTCACGGTCGTTGTCCAGGAGCGGGGCGAGCCGGCGCCGGATGCCGATGTTGGCCTTCATCCGCGGGTCCCTGGCGTACTCGGCGTACATGTAGTCGCGCTCGTCGTCCGCGACCATCTCCAGCGTCAGCTCATCGTGGTTGCGCAGGAAAATGCCCCACTGGCAGCCGGAAGGGATCGCCGGCGTCTGGGCCAGGATCTCCGAGATCGGGTAGCGCTGCTCCCGCCGCACCGCCATGAAGATGCGGGGCATCAGCGGGAAGTGGAACGCCATGTGGCACTCGTCCCCGCCGACCTCGGGATCGCCGAAGTACTCGACCACGTCGGCGGGCCACTGGTTGGCCTCGGCCAGCAGGACCCGGTCCGGGTACAGCCGGTCAACCTCGGACCGGATCCGCTTGAGGTACTCGTGCGTCTCCTTGAGGTTCTCGCAGTTGGTGCCCTCCCGCTCGTACAGGTAAGGGACCGCGTCCAGCCGGAAGCCGTCGATGCCGAGGTCCAGCCAGAACCGCAGCACCTCGATCATGGCGTCCTGAACCTTCGGGTTCTCGTAGTTCAGGTCGGGCTGGTGGGAGAAGAACCGGTGCCAGTAGTACTGGCCGCGCACCTGGTCGAAGGTCCAGTTGGATTGCTCGGTGTCGACGAATATGACCCTGGCTTCGCTGTAGCGGTCGTCGGTATCGGACCAGACATAAAAATCGCCGAACGGGCCCTCCGGGTCGGTCCGCGACGCCTGGAACCAGGGATGCGCATCACTGGTGTGGTTCATTACCAGGTCGGCAATGACCCGGATACCACGAGAGTGAGCTTGTTCGACAAGCTCAACAAAATCCCCGATGTTCCCGAACTCGGGGAGCACCGACATGAAATCTGAGATGTCGTAGCCGCCGTCACGGAGCGGGGAATCGTAGATGGGGAGCAGCCAGATGCAGTCAATGCCGAGCCATTCCAGATAATCCAGTCTGGACGTCAGGCCGCGTATGTCGCCCGTGCCGTCGCCGTTGGAGTCGTGAAAGCCGCGTATCAGTACCTCGTAGAAGACCGCGTGTTTGTACCACGCGGGATCGCGCGGCTTGGCGAACGTGAAGGAGTCGGGTACCGGTTCGCTGGGTGCGGCGGCCGAGCCGGGCTGAAAGGCGGGGTGTGGCTGGCCGACCGAGCCGAATGACGTAGGCCGTGGCGGTGTGCCCACTGCGGTCTCCCTGATCCGAGGTGCGCTCAAACTACGTGTCGTGCGTGCTGCTGTTTGCTGCTTGTCTGCAAATCGTTACGTTGCTCGTTACGTTCCGGGCGTCGGTCGGCCGCCTGGCTGCTGGTTTTTACCGTGAAGATGTGCGCCGGAGTCACCGCCGGGTCAAGGCGGACGTAATTTGCCTGGCCCCATCGGTACGAATCCCCGGAGAGCTCGTCGGTCACCACGAAGTCCTCGCCGGCGTTGATGCCAAGCGCGGCCGTGTCGAGCCAGACGGTCGCCTCCCGCGGATGGTGCGGGTCGATGTTTATCACGATCAGAACTGTGTCGACCTCTCCCCCCCCGCCCTCGGCCGGGACGCTCTTCGAGTAGCAGAGTAGCTCCGGTTGGTCACAGTGGTGAAAATGCAGGTTACGGAGTCGGTGGAGGGCTGGATGTGACTTTCGGAGCATGTTGAGGCGGGTGATGAACGGCGCGATATCGGCCTGCGGCCAGGGGATGCTCTCGGCGTGCTCCCAGTCCCGCGGCCGGTACTGGTACTTCTCCGAGTCCAGGTACTCCTCGCTGCCCGGGACGATGGGCGCGTTCTCGCACAGTTCGAAGCCCGAGTAGACCCCCCACGTCGGGGACAGCGTCGCGGCCAGCACGGCGCGCACCCGGAACGCCCCCGGCCCGCCGTGCTGCAGGTACTCGTGCAGGATGTCCGGCGTGTTGACGAAGAAGTTCGGTCGCATGAACGCGGCGGCCGGGCCGGTCAGCTCGGTCAGGTACTCGGTCAGCTCGGCGGCGGAGTTCCGCCAGGTGAAGTACGTGTAGGACTGGTGGAAGCCGATGATGGCCAGGTTGTGCATCATCGCGGGCCTGGTAAAGGCCTCGGCCAGGAACAGCACGTCAGGGTCGGTGCGGGCGATCTCGCGCAGCAGCCGTTCCCAGAACGGCAGCGGCTTGGTGTGCGGGTTGTCCACGCGGAAGATCCGGACTCCGTGGGCCATCCAGTGCCGGACGAGGCGCAGGATCTCGGCGTAGATCCCCTCGGGGTCTTCGTCGAAGTTGACCGGGTAGATGTCCTGGTACTTCTTGGGCGGGTTCTCGGCGTAGGCGATCGACCCGTCGGCTCTTTTGATGAACCACTCCGGGTGCTCGCTGACCCACGGATGGTCCGGCGAGGTCTGGATGGCCAGGTCGAGCGCGACCTCCAGGCCAAGGTCGGCGGCGCGGCGGACGAACGCGTCCCAGTCGGCCAGCGTGCCCAGATCGGGATGGACGGCGTCGTGACCGCCGTCCGGGGACCCGATCGCCCAGGGGGAGCCAGGGTCCCCCGGTGCCGCGTTAAGGGAATTGTTGGGTCCCTTCCTGGCGGTGGTCCCGATCGGGTGCACTGGCGGGATGTAGACGACGTCGAAGCCCATCCGGGCGATCGCGTCCAGGCGGCGCGCGGCGGTGCGCAGCGTGCCGGACTTCGGCGGCTCACCCGGCCCCACGTCGACGACGGCGCCCTCGGACCGGGGGAAGAACTCGTACCAGGACCCGTAGAGCGCGCGCTCGCGGTGCACGACCACCGGGTGCCGGCCCGACCTGGTGAGCAGGTCCCGCAGCGGGTAGGCGGCGAGGATCTGGGCGATGTCCTCATGGCCGGTGGCGGCCAGCCGGTCCAGCGGCGGAACGCTGGGGTCGCGCAGCACCGCGGCCAGGTCCTCGAGAACGGTCTGGGCCGCCACGGCCTGGCGTTTCCCCGCGGCGCCCGACGAGCGCGGGGGGCGGATCCCGGCCGCGGCCCGCTCGAACAGCCGCGCGCCGTCGGCCAGGGTCAGCTTGACGTCCTGGCCGAGCGGCACCTTGATGGCCGCGTCGTGGTGCCATCGTGCGAGCGGGTCACCCCACGCCTCGACCTCGAAGTGCCACAGGCCCTCGCGGGTGACGGTGACCTCGGCGCCATACCGGTCGATGCCCACGCCCCGCGGCCGCATCACGGCCAGCGGGTGGCGGCGGCCGTCGGGGCCGATCAGGACCACGCCCGCCCCGAGCATCCCCTGCCCCTCGCGGAACACGGTGGCGCTGACTTCGAAGGACTCTCCAGCGACGGCCTTGGCAGGGTATTTCCCGCGGGCCACGACTGGCTGCACGTCAACGATGGGAATCCGGCCGATCACTTAGGACAAGCTACCCGGCAAGGTGGCAGTCATGCGATCGCCGTATGAACGAGGCGCGTCGATTTACCGTCCGCTCCAGACACCTACTAGGGTCGCTCTCCGTGAGAGCTATCCGCCGCTTCACCATCCGGCCGCTTCTGCCCGAGCCGCTCGTGCCGCTGCGCGGGCTGATGCTGAATTTGCGCTGGTCGTGGCATGCCGAGACGCTCGACCTGTTCGCCGCGATCGATCCGGACGGATGGGAGCGTGTCGGCCAGGAGCCGGTTCCGCTGCTGGCCGAGGTCCCGCCCGAGCGCCTGGCCAGCCTGGCCGGCGACCGCCGGTTCCTGGACCGGCTGCACGAGGCCGAGGGTGAGCTGGCGGACTACCTGGGCGGCCCGCGCTGGTACCAGACCGACCCGGACCTGGCCGGAAAGCCGTCGGGCGTGGCGTACTTCTCGCCCGAGTACGGCATCACCGCCGCGCTGCCGCAGTACTCGGGCGGCCTGGGCATCCTGGCCGGCGATCACCTGAAGGCGGGCAGCGATCTCGGCGTGCCCCTGATCGGCGTGGGCCTGCTCTACCGGCACGGCTACTTCACGCAGTCGCTGTCGCCCGAGGGCTGGCAGACCGAGCGCTACCCGGCGGAGGACCCGAACGGCCTGCCGCTGACGCTGCTGCGGGACGAGCAGGGCACGCCGGTGCGGGTCACCGTGGCCCTGGCCGACGGCGCGGCCCTCGGGGCGCAGATCTGGATTGCGCAGATCGGCCGGGTGCCGCTGCTGCTGCTCGACTCCTACGTCGAGGAGAACGACCCGTCGCTGCGCGAGGTCACCGACCGGCTCTACGGCGGGGGCAGCGAGCACCGGCTCCGGCAGGAACTCCTGCTCGGCATCGGCGGGGTGCGGGCGCTCCGGGCCTTCTGCGCGATCACCTCGCACCCCGAGCCCGAGGTCTTCCACACCAACGAGGGCCACGCCGGCTTCCTCGGCCTGGAGCGCATCCGCGAGTACGTGGGCCGCGGCCTGACCTTCGACGAGGCCATGGAGGTCTGCCGGGCCGGCACGGTCTTCACCACGCACACCCCGGTGCCCGCGGGGATCGACCGGTTCAGCCGGGACCTTGTGGCCCGCCAGTTCAGCGACGTCGCGGACCCGACGCTGCCGGCCGAGCGGGTGCTGGCGCTCGGGGCCGAGACCTACCCGGGCGGGGACCCCGACGTGTTCAACATGGCCGTGATGGGGATGCGGCTGGCCCAGCGGGTCAACGGCGTCAGCGTCCTGCACGGCGAGGTCAGCCGGGAGATGTTCACCGGCCTGTGGCCGGGTTTCGACACCGCGGAGGTGCCGATCGGCTCGGTCACCAACGGGGTGCACGGCCCGACCTGGGTCGCCCCCGAGATCATGGGCCTGGCCCACGTCGGCTCGGCCCAGGAACTCGCCGAGGACGACGCGACCTGGGAGCGGGCCGCCTCCGACCCGGCCGGGATCTTCGGCGTCCGCGGCTTGCTGCGGGCCCGGCTGGTGGCCGAGACCCGGCGGCGGCTGCGCGCCTCCTGGGTCCAGCGCGGCGCGTCCGAGGCCGAGCTGACCTGGATCGACGACGTGCTCGACGTGAACGCGCTGACGATCGGCTTCGCCCGGCGGGTCCCCTCGTACAAGCGGCTGACGATGATGCTGCACGACGAGGCCCGGCTCACCTCGCTGCTGCTCGACCCCGAGCGGCCGATACAGATCGTGATCGCGGGCAAGGCCCACCCCGCCGACGACGGCGGCAAGCTGATGATCCAGCAGATGGTGCGGTTCACCGACGACCCGAAGGTCCGGCACCGCATCGTGTTCCTGCCCGACTACGACATGGCGCTGGGCCGGGCCATGGTGCAGGGCTGCGACGTGTGGCTGAACAACCCGCTGCGCCCGCTCGAGGCGTGCGGCACCTCGGGCATGAAGGCCGCGCTCAACGGTGCGCTGAACCTGTCGATCCTGGACGGCTGGTGGGACGAGTGGTTCGACGGCCATAACGGCTGGGCCATCCCGTCGGCGGACAAGGTCACCGACCCCGACCGCCGCGACGAGCTTGAGGCCTCGGCCCTCTACGACCTGCTCGGCCAGTCGGTGGGGCCGCTGTTCTACGACCGCGGGCCCGACGGCCTGCCGGTCCGCTGGCTGGAGATGGTGGCCCACACCCTGCGCACGCTCGGGCCCAAGGCCCAGGCATCCCGGATGGTCAGGGAGTACGTGTCCAGGCTTTACGTGCCGGCGGCCAGGTCCTCGCAGGCGCTCGCGTCCGGTGGTCCCGGGTTCGCCGGCGCGCGCGATCTCGCCGCGTGGAAGGAACGGGTGACCAAGGACTGGCCCACGGTGGCGGTCGAGCACGTGGAGGCGGACGACGGCGAGCAGAGCCCCGGCGCGAGGCTCACGGTGCGGGCCAGCGTCGCGTTCGGCGCGCTGTCGCCCGGCGACGTGACCGTGCAGGCGGTCTACGGGCCGACCGGGGACGACGACGAGATCAGCAGCCCGGCCTTCACCGACCTTGAGCTGGAGGAAGAGCCCGAGGGCGGGTCAGCCGCGCGCTACAGCGGCGAGGTCGAGCTGGGCCGTCCCGGCTCGTTCGGCTACACGGTCCGGGTGCTGCCCCGGCACCCGCTGCTGGCTTCCCCGGCCGAAATGGGCCTGATCACGCTCCCCGACGCGCCCGCGGGCATGACCAACGGCGATCTGCGCTGATTCCCTGATTATGGCGTGCGCGCCATTGTGGCAACGTACCGTATCTTACAGGTAACGCCTCGCAGTAAACCCAGGTGACAGCGCTGGCGTCCTGTTAAGAAGGACAACAAGGCCGGGCGGGGAAATTTCTCCCTGTGCCAGGCAGAACGCCAGCAAAACCCTGGCCCTTGTGACATCCTGTGATAGAACGCTGGCAGTCAGTGACACCAAACGTCGTTACTGTCCGTCATCGTGCCACTACCCCCAAGCGCGAGAGGACCATCGTCGTGAGGACCCAGATCAAGCCGGAGAATCGCCTGCTGACCCCGGCCGAGGTTGCCGCGATGCTTCGGGTCGACCCGAAGACCGTCACCCGGTGGGCAAGGGGCGGAAAGCTGTCGTCGATCCGCACGCCCGGCGGTCACCGCCGTTACAGCGAGACCGAGGTGCGTGGATTCCTGAACGGCTGGCAGCACGTAACCGTGCCGTCAGCCAGCGAGTAAACGTTCATGCCTGCCACGGCCCGGGCCGGGGGCAGGCGCCAGCCAAGGCTGGCTGAGGGGGGACGACAAGACCGCTGCGCGGTGGTAGTTGGGGTCGTTCCATGCGGGCCAGGATCGGGTCCGGCTAACGCCGGGCCCGATTCTGTTCCTACTCGCCTCCGGGGCGCTGGACCCGCCCTCTTCCCTCCTCGCCCGGGCGCTCGTCAGTCATCCGGCGGCGCGCCCCTTCGGCTCGGCCAGGGGGGTCAGGTCTTTGGGGCGGGGGCGCTTACGCCTAGCTGGAGGGCGATCGTGGCCAGGAGTTCGCGGGCCTGGTCGGGGTTCATCTGGCGGACGCGCTGGAGGAGTTCGTAGCCCACGTCCACGTCGGGGTCGGACGTGGCGAGTAGCTTGGCCGCGTCGGGGCGGCCGGCCTTCTTGAGCTGGGCCGGGGTGACGCCGACGACGGCGGCCATCCGGGCCAGGGTGCGCGCGGGACCGTGCACGGGGGCGTAGACGCCCGCGCTCACGACCTGGTAGCCGCCGGCGATCTGCCGCCAGCGGCCCTCGCTGATGCCCGCGCGCCGGGCCGCCTCCCGGGCGGAGAGCTTGGCCTTGGCGAGTGCCCTGGTCAGCAGGGCACCCCACGGCGGCGGGACGGGACGCTCGGGCATGTTCCTACCTTCGCACGAACTTCGCAGGACTGTCCAATCGTTCAATCCGGCCCAGGAGTGGCATGTAACCTGTCTGCCTGCATCTTTTATGACCGGAGCCGATAGCGGACGATGGCGGACGAACTTCGCGGCTCGCGTTGACCCTTCGCACCCTGCCCACTAAGGTGAAACTGGCATCCGTGGCGACGCGCCCGGACGCCTACCGAGGGGGATAGCAATGGGAGTCATGCTCTCCCTGGACCGGCATGGGCCCGCCAGAGGGCGCCGTCGTCAGGGCCAGCACGCACGCCATCCAGGCCCCGGGGCCTTAGCGGCCATACGCCGTTACGAGACGCCAGCCAGCAGCCGGTTACTCAGCAGGCTGACCCGGACCGTGCTGGCCCGGCGCAGCGCGGTGGCCGGGGAGAGCGTCCGGGCCAGGAGGACCGCCGGCCCGGCCGGCGGCCGGGGTGATCTGACGTACGGCGCACCCGGTGAGGGAGCATGGTCGCGGTATCCCGGCATGTCCGTGGCCTGCCTGCTCGGGGAGTGCCGCGACGAGTCGGGCCACCCGGCTTGCGACGGCGGCCGCTGCGAGCATGACTGCCACCGCGGCGCGTCCGCGCCCGGCGAGAGCCCGGGTACGGGCACCGCGTCCGCGGCCTGACCGGCCCGCGCCGCCGTCACGCGCCCGGCGCGCCGCCGCCCCGGCACACGCCGGGCCGAGCCGCTGGCCGCCTCGCTGAGGTTGGCTGCGTAGGATCGTGGCTCGGCATGGAGGTGCGAGATGGCTGAGTTCGTACGCGTCGAGACCGATCAGGCGGTGGCCACCATCCGGCTGGACCGGCCACCGATGAACGCCCTGAACGCCCAGGTCCAGGACGAGATCGCCGCCGCGGCGGCGCAGGTGGCCGACGACGGCGACATCCGGGCGGGCATCATCTACGGCGGCGGGAAGGTCTTCGCCGCCGGGGCGGACATCAAGGAGATGGTCGAGGCGAGCTACGGCCGGATGGCCGGCGATACCAGGCGCCTGCAGGCCTCGTTCACCGCGGTCGCGAAGATCGGCAAACCGGTAGTGGCCGCCATCACCGGCTACGCCCTGGGGGGCGGGCTGGAACTGGCGCTGTGCGCGGATTTCCGGGTCATGGGCGAGAACGCGCGCGTCGGCCAGCCCGAGATCCTGCTCGGGATCATCCCCGGGGCGGGCGGCACGCAGCGGCTGCCGCGACTGGTCGGGCCCGCCCGGGCCAAGGACATCGTGTTCACCGGGCGGTTCGTCGGCGCCGATGAGGCGCTCGCGATCGGCCTGGTCGACAAGGTCGTCCCCGACGACCAGGTGTACGAGGCGGCGAGGGAACTCGTGGCCCGCTACGCGGGCGGCCCCGCGCTCGCGCTGCGCGCGGCCAAGCAGGCCATCGACGACGGGCTCGACGTCGACCTGGCCACCGGGCTCGAGATCGAGCGGCTGCACTTCGCCGGCCTGTTCGCGACCGAGGACCAGCGGACAGGGATGCGCAGCTTCATCGAGAATGGACCGGGGAAAGCGACGTTCGCCGGGCGATGAGCACAGATCATCGCCGGCGCTGCGGAGGAGCAGTCACGTTCATGTGCCAACTACATCCGGTCCGCGCGGCCGCCGGTGACGGGCGGGCCGGGCCGTGACCGAACTGGACAACGTGCCCGACGGCCCGTCCCTGGACATGGTCACGGCCGCGCTGCGCGCGGACACTGCCGATGTCGTCATCTACGCCCGGGTGCTCACCAAGTCTCTGGGCGAGGCGCTCCCGCCCGAGTGGGTTACCGTGGACTGGGACCGAAGCATGTCCGACCGGATGCACGGCCGGCCCGGCCAGGTCGCAAAGATCACCGTCAGGCTGGGGGAACGGGTCATGACGCTCGGGGTGCAGCGGGGGGTTCCCGTGGCCGAGATCTGTCGTCAGGTGCGCGGGGTGGTGCTGTCACGAGAGCAGGTGCAACTGGGAGCGTGGGCGCAGGAACTAGCCCGGGCACTGGTCGCGCACGCGGAACAGAACGCCGAGGCGGCCAGGGCCCTGCGCCGGCTGGTGGCAGACAGTTAGGGCCGCGGCGTGCCGGGCGTAACGAGGCGCCGCTGCGTTTGCGCCGGGCCGGTGGGCAAGCAAGGAAATCCGTAGGCTGGTGGGGTCATGACTCAGGACCATGTGCCCGACAGGATCGGCCCTTACACCCTGCTGGACAAGCTGGGCGAGGGCGGCATGGGCGTGGTCTACCTGGCTGCCGACCCGCAGCAGCGCCGGGTCGCGGTCAAGGCGCTGCGGCCCGCGATAGCCGCTGACCCGAACGCCCGGCGGCGGCTCGCCCGCGAGGTCGAGACCATGCGCAGGGTACGCAGCCCGTTCGTGGCCGAGATCCTCGACGCCGACGTGATCAGCGATCCGCCGTACATCGTGACCAGGTTCGTGTCCGGCCGGACGCTGGAAGAAGTGATCAGCCAGAGCGGCCCGCTGACCGGCGCCGCCCTGGCCCGGCTGGCCTCGGGGCTGGCCCTGGCCCTCGCCGCCGTGCACGCGGCCGGGGTCGTGCACCGTGACCTCAAGCCGGGCAACGTGATGCTGGCGGGCGGCGAGCCCGTCGTGATCGACTTCGGCATCGCCCAGGTCCCCGACTCCACCCGGCTGACCCAGACCGGGATGTTCATGGGCACGCCCGGCTACCTCGCGCCCGAGGTGATCGAGGGGAAGCAGAGCGGACCCGCGTCCGACGTGCACTCCTGGGGGGCCACGGTGGCGTTCGCGGCCACCGGCCGCCCCCCGTTCGGCACCGGGGCGTTCGAGACGATCTTCTACCGGATCATCAACGGGCAGCCCGACCTGAACGGGTTCCCGGCCCCGCTGGTGGCCCTGGTGGGACAGGCGCTGTCCCGCGACCCCGCGTACCGGCCGGACACGGCCGAGTTGTGCCGGCGCACCGCCGCGGTCGACCCGGCCTCCCTGGTCCCCGCGGCCGCGGGCGCCGCGGCCACGGCGCTGCCCGCCGCGCCGGGCACGATGGCGGACCGGTCGCCGAGCGCGCTGGCCGCCGCCGCCGCCGGAGCCGCCGCGATGCCGCCGCCGGCCTGGCCGTCGCAGACCAGGCCGTGGGAAATGGGCGCGGGCGCGGCCGCGGGCAGCGCCGCAGGCGCGGCCGGCGGGCTCTCGGGCATGCCCGGCCGCCCGGCGCCGGACAACTACGGCGACGTGCTGCCTCCGGTGCGCTACGCGCCAAGCGGTGCCGGGCCGCCGCCCGGCGCCCCGGGCCGGGGGCAGTCGGCTCGCGCCGGCACGGGCCGGTCGCCGGCCGGCTCGCTGCTCGTCGCGGCCACGGTGGCCGTGGCGGTCGCGGTCAGCGTGGTGCTCCCGCTGGCCGGGACCGTGATATCGCTCATCGCGCTGATGGCGCTGCGGGCCGGGAACCAGACCGCGGGCCAGTTGTCGCGCCGCCGCTCCCGGCGGGGCGCGCGTCCCAGCGACGCGATCCTGGCCGCGTTCACGTTCCCGCCCGCCCTGGCCTGGTCGGCGCTGCGGTCGCTGCTGCTCGCGCCGGCCGCACTGGTCGCGGCCGGGATCGTCGCGGTGATCACGATCATCGCCGCGCCGGGAAACGCCCCGCTGGCCTGCGCCTACGGGGCCGGCACGCTCGTGCTGTTCTACGGCTTCGGCCCCGGCTCGGAGTCCTCGCGCAAGCCCGTCCGCGGCTTCTTCGACACGGTCGCGGACACGCCGATGACCGCGGCGACCGCGGTCATCGCGGTCGGGGCGGTGCTGATCATGGCGATCACGGTCGCGGCCTCGCGCTCGCCCTTCTTCTGGCCCGACAGCGGCCTGGGCCACTGGATCGGGCACTGGGCGAGCGTGCAGACGCTGATGCACGACATCAGGGACCAGGCGCTCAGGCTGATCGGCCGGGGCTAGCTGACGGCGGCGACCGAAGGCGCGGCTAGCTGACGGCGGCGACCGAAGGCGCGGCGACCGCGGATCCTGCGACCGCGGACCCGGCGGCCGTGCTGGCCGGGGACGCCTGAGCCGGGACCGCCGGGGGCCTGCTCCCCGCGGCCCGCGGGGCTCTCGCGGCCGACGCGTCCGGCTCGGCCGACGCGGCCGGTGCGGGCGGGGCGGTCACGCTCTTCTCGGTCGGCGGCAGCGGCCGGACCAGTCCGAGCGCCACCACCTCGTTGGCCAGCCGGACCCGGCGGTTCGGCCCCTCGGGGATCCGGAACTTCTGGTACAAGCGGAGCAGGTGCTGCTTGACGGCGGCCTCGGTGACCACCAGGTCGGCGGCGATCTCGCGCGCGGTCGCCGGGGCGACGAACGCCTCGTCGGAGAGGGCCGGGCGGCACAGCGACGTCACCACGTCGAGCTCCCGGCGGGTGAGTTCGGGCGCGGCGGGGCGCCGCAGTTCCACCTCGGCGGAGAACTCCTCGGCCGCGATGCCGAACACCCGGCAGCGGGCCGAGCCGAAGCTCAGGACGTCGCCGTCCTCGAGTACCCGGCGGGCGACCAGGCGCCCGTTAACCCGCGTGCCGTTGCGTGATAATCCGAGATCGGTCACGTAAGCGTAGGGGCCGCGCCGGATGATCTCGGCGTGCAGCCGGGAGACGCTCGGATCAGTCAAATGGATATCTACGGACCTGCCGCGCCCGATCGTGGTCACATCCTCACGCAGCGGCGTCATGAGTCCGCTGTCTTCGACCCGGATGTAGGGACCATCCATGAAACGTTCCTCCCGCATGTCGAAGCAGCCACTGATATCTCACTCTTCCGTTACCCCCATCGGCGGCCGTTGTACCGCGCCCGGGCCTACGGATTGGTCACCGGCCGGGACGGATCCGCTTAAGGCGGTCCTTCGGGCGCGCACAGCTCGCGGAAGTACACTGCCGAGCGAGCGGTCCGAGAGGAAGACAAATGCCGGGAAATCCGTCCAGGGGACTCGCGGATGTCGTCGCCGCGTCGACAGCGATCAGCGACATCGACGGACAGGCGGGCCGCCTGTTCTACCGCGGTTACGACATCGACCAGATCGCGGGGGCCGCCACCTTCGAGGAGATCGCCTACCTGCTGCAGCGCGGGTCACCGCCGGACCGCGCCGAACTCGGCGCCTACCAGGGCGAGATCGCCGCGGGGCGCACGCTCGGCAAGCTGGTCTCCGGCTGCCTGGCCGAGGTCGCCACGGCGCAGGAGCCCATGGAGGCGCTGCGCACCCTGGTGTCGCTGGCCAGCGCGGACGATCCGGACTCCGGCAGCAACGAGCCGGCCGCGGAGGTGAGGAAGGCGGCGCGGCTCACCGCGCAGCAACCCGTACTCGTGGCCGCCTACGAAGCGGCGCGGCGGGGCCAGGTTGCCCGCGAGCCCGACCCCGGGCTGGGCCTGGCGGCCAACTTCCTGCTCCAGATCACCGGCCGGGAGCCGTCGGGGCACGAGTCACAGGTCTTCGACACCTGCCTGGTGCTGCACGCCGACCACACGATGAACGCTTCCACGTTCGCGGCCCGGGTCTGCGCCGCGACCCTGTCCGACATGCACTCGGCCGTCGTCGCCGCCCTGAGCACGCTCAAGGGCCCGCTGCACGGCGGCGCCAACGAGCAGGTCATGCGCGGGCTCGAGGCGGCCAGGGGCGAGGCGGAGGCCGAGGGCGCCGACCCGGTCGAGGCGGTGGGCACGCGGACCGAGGCCCGCCTGCGGTCCGGCGAGAAGATCATGGGGTTCGGGCACCGCGTGTACAAGGTCGAGGATCCCCGGGCCCGCCACCTGCGGCAGATGTCGGCGGACCTCGCCTCGGCCGCGGGCGATGACACCTACTACCGGATGTCCCGCCGGATGGAGGAGGTGGTCCTGGCCGAGAAGGGGCTCTACCCGAACGTGGACTTCTTCGCCGCGACCGTCTACCACTACCTGGGCATCCCCACCGACCTGTTCACCCCGGTGTTCTCGGTGAGCCGGATGGCCGGGTGGACGGCTCACGTCATGGAGCAGCACGCGGACAACCGGCTGATCCGGCCGGACAGCGAGTACATCGGCGACAGCGGGCTGACCTGGATCGCGCTGGAGGCCCGGTGAGGCATTCCGCTCATTCCGCTCCCTCGGCGTCCCGGCGCCACCGCGCCTCGCGGGCGGCCGGGACGGCCGCGGGCAGGCTTCCGCGGCTGCGTCACCTGCCCTACGTTGTCATCCTTTGCGGCCTGGCCCTCGCGTTGGCATGGATCCGGCAGAGCGGACAGAATGTCAAGGGGGGTACGTTGGCGGTGGCAGGGATTCTGTTCGTAGCCGCCCTGGCCAGGCTGGCGCTCCCGGAGCGCCGGGCGGGCCTGCTCGTTTCGAGGCGGCGGCTGGCCGACGTGGCGGTCCTGGCCGCACTCGGTGCCGGCCTGCTCGTCGCCGGGCTGATCCTGCCCGCGCAAGCCTGACCCGGCCCGGACCCGGTCCGCGCCGGACTCACAGCGATGAAGGGAAAGTAGCGGCATGTCCAAGATCACGGTGGTGAACCCCGTTGTCGAGATCGATGGCGACGAGATGACGAGGATCATCTGGCACTTCATAAAGGACCAGCTGATCCTGCCTTATCTGGATATCGAGCTCGACTACTACGACCTGTCGATCCAGAACCGGGACGCCACCGACGACCAGGTCACGATCGACGCGGCGAACGCCATCAAGCGGCACGGCGTGGGTGTGAAATGCGCCACGATCACGCCGGACGAGGCCAGGGTCACCGAGTTCGGGCTGAAGAAGATGTGGCGCTCGCCCAACGGGACCATCCGCAACATCCTCGGCGGGGTGGTGTTCCGCGAGCCCATCGTGATGTCCAGCATCCCGCGCTTCGTACCCGGCTGGACCAGGCCGATCATCATCGGCCGTCACGCCCACGGCGACCAGTACCGCGCGACCGACTTCGTGGTGCCCGGGCCGGGCACGGTGAACATCTCCTACGTGCCCGACGACGCGGCCGCCGAGCGCACTGAACTCGAGGTGGCACGCTTCGAGGGCGGCGGCATCGCGATGGGAATGTACAACTTCGACGACTCGATCCGTGACTTCGCCCGCGCCACCATGCGCTACGCGCTCAATCGCGGCTACCCGCTGTTCCTGTCCACGAAGAACACGATCCTGAAGGCCTACGACGGGCGGTTCAAGGACATCTTCGCCGAGATCTTCGAGAGCGAGTTCAAGGCCGAGTTCGAGGCGGCCGGGATCACCTACGACCACCGGCTGATCGACGACATGGTCGCCCAGGTCATCAAGGGCGACGGCGGCATCGTCTGGGCCTGCAAGAACTACGACGGCGACGTCGAGTCCGACATCGTGGCCCAGGGGTTCGGCTCGCTCGGGCTCATGACCAGCGTGCTGATGACCCCGGACGGCGCCACGGTGGAGGCCGAGGCCGCGCACGGCACCGTGACCCGGCACTACCGCCAGCACCAGCAGGGCAAGCCCACCTCGACCAACCCGATCGCCTCGATCTTCGCCTGGACCCGGGGCCTGGCCCACCGCGGCATGCTCGACGACACGCCCGACGTCACCCTGTTCGCCGAGACGCTGGAGCGGGTGTGCGTCGAAACCGTCGTGAGCGGGAAAATGACCAAGGACCTGGCGCTGCTCGTCGGGGCGGGCACCCCGTTCCTCACCACCGAGGAATTCCTCGCCGCGCTGGATGAGAACCTGCGGTCGGCGATGGCCTCGGCCGCGGCACAGGCCAGGTAACAGGCATTTGTCCCGTCAGCTGTCCCGTCAGCGACATCCCGGCGACGGCATCGCGCCGAGACAGATTCCGTCAAGACAGTCCGTCAGAGAGCAGGAGACATGACCCGCACAGGCAAGGTGACGGTCGTCGGAGCCGGGTTCTACGGCTCGACCACCGCGCAGCGGCTCGCCGAGTACGACATCTTCGACGAGGTCGTGCTGACCGACATCGTGGAGGGCAAGCCCGAGGGGCTGGCGCTCGACATGAACCAGTCGCGGCCGGTCGAGGGCTTTGAGACGAAGGTCACCGGGCAGACCACCGGCCCGGCCGGCGAGGGCTACGAGGCGATCGCCGGGTCCGGCATCGTGGTGATCACCGCCGGCCTGCCGCGCAAGCCGGGCATGAGCCGCATGGACCTGATCGGCGTCAACGCGAAGATCGTGCGGAACGTGACCGAGCAGGTCGTCAAGCACGCTCCCGACGCCGTGCTGATCGTGGTCTCGAACCCGCTCGACGAGATGACCGCGCTGGCCGCCAAGGTCTCCGCGTTCCCCTCGCACCAGGTGATGGGCCAGGCGGGCATGCTGGACACCGCCCGGTTCACCTATTTCGTGGCCGAGCGCCTGGGCGTGCCGGTCGGGTCGGTGCGCACGCTCACCCTCGGCTCGCACGGGGACACGATGGTGCCGGTCCCGTCCGCCTGCACGGTCGGCGGCAAGCCCCTGGCCGACCTGATGTCCGCCGACGACATCGAGTCCCTCGTGCAGCGGACCCGCGAGGGCGGCGGCGAGATCGTCAAGCTGCTGAAGACGGGCTCGGCGTATTACGCGCCGTCCGCCGCCGCGGCCCGGATGGCGCGCGCCGTGGCCGAGGACTCCGGCGCGGTGTTGCCGGTGTGCGCCTGGGTCGATGGCGAGTACGGCATCTCCGGCGTCTACCTGGGCATCGAGGCCGAGATCGGCCGCGCCGGGGTGCGCCGGATCGTGGAGCGCGACCTGACCGACTCCGAACTGGCGTCGCTGCGGGAGGCGGCCGAGGCGGTCCGGGCCAAGCAGGCCGACGTCGCGAGCCTGTAGGGCCCGCCCGCGCGCCGGAAGGCTCGCGCGCCGGAAGGGGCTCGCGCGCCTGAAGGGCTCGCGCGCAACCCGGCAGGCGGCTCTCACCCAGAGCCGCCCGCCGGGACCGGCGGCCCGCCCGCCGGCCTGGCCCGCAGCGACCGCGCTGCGCGACCTGCGGACCGGCCAGGAGCGCGCGATAAGGGCGCAGTACCTGGTGGCCGCGGATGGGCACAAGCGGACGGTCCGCGAGGCGCTGGGTATCGCCACACACGGCCCGGGGAACGCCGATTCGGGGCGGGCCAGGGACGGGGCCGACCCCGGGGCCGGCCCCGGTCAGGCGGCCGACACGCTCAACCGGGCCCTGGACACGATCCTGGCCCGGGCCCAGCCGGCCCAGCCGGCCTAGCCCGCGGCCAGCCGGCGCAGCGCCAGTTCGGCCAGCAGGGTCGCGCCGTCGGCCAGCACGGCGTCGTCGAAGACCGCCTCGGCCGAGTGGTTGAACGGCGCCGTGGCCGGGTCGGCGTCCGGCGGGCAGGCGCCGAGCAGGACGAACGCGCCCGGCACCTGCTCGAGCACGAACGAGAAGTCCTCCGAGCCCGGGATCGGGTTCGGCGTCCGCAGGAAGCGCTGCGCCCCGAACAACTCGCCCACCGCCCGCTCGGCAAAGGCCTCCTCGGCGGCGTCGTTGACCGTCACCGGGTAGCTGTCCACGAACTGCGCCGTGGCCGAGAGCCCGTGCGCGGACGCGATGCCGGCCACCAGGCGCAGCGCGTCGTCCATGACCCGGGTCCGCGTTCCGGGCGAGAACGACCGCACGGTGGCCTCGAGGCGGGCCTCGTCGGGGATCACGTTGCTCGCGGTGCCGGCGTGGAAGCTGCCCACGGTGATCACAACCGGGTCGAAGATGTCGAATTTCCTGGTCACCAGCGACTGCAGCGCGGTCACGATCTCGCACGCGGCCGGAACCGGGTCCGCGGCATGGTGCGGCTGGGATCCGTGCCCGCCGCGGCCGCGGACGGTCACCTCGAGCGAGTCGGCCGCCGCCATCAGGGTGCCCGGCCGGCTGCTGAACAGCCCCCGGGGCAGCATGGAGGAGGTGACGTGCAGCCCGTAGGCGGCGAGGGGGCGGTCCCCGGCCGCGTCGAGCACGCCCTCGGAGATCATCACGCCGGCCCCGCCCGAGCCCTCCTCGCCGGGCTGGAACATGAAGATCACGTTGCCGGGCAGCTCGGACTGCCGCGCGGACAGCAGCCGCGCCGCCCCGGCCAGCATCGCGGTGTGCAGATCGTGGCCGCACGCGTGCATGACCCCGTCCCGGGCCGAGGCGTAGGGCAGGCCGGTGCGCTCGGTGACGGGAAGCGCGTCCATGTCCCCGCGCAGCAGCACGGTCCCGCCCGGCGCGCCGCCGCGCAGCACCGCGGTCACCGACGTGAGCGCCCCGCCCCGGCTGACCTGCAGCGGCAGCCCGGCCAGGGCGGCCAGCACCTTCTCCTGGGTCCTGGGCAGATCGAGCCCGATCTCCGGCTCGCGGTGGATCGCGCGGCGCAGCTCCGCCATATCGTCCGATATCGCCACCGCGTCCTCGATTACCTCACCCATCGCTCATCGTCTCCTTCCGCCGCGACCAGCCACTTCAGGTGACGTTAGCGGGGCCAGGGCCCTCCCCGATCCGCTGGGCACTCACCTAGACTGTGCGGACACCGCGCCGCGCGGTGTCCGCCGAGGCCGGCCGCGGGGCCGGCCAAGGTCGGCACGGCCGGCCAAACCGGGTCAATCTGCCGAGGTCAGGGATCCAAGAGTGAACGCCGTCGGCTGGGACGTCGTCATCGTCCTGGTCATCGTGCTCATCGGCGGGTTTTTCGCCGCCGCCGAGATGGCCCTGGTGTCGCTGCGTGACGGCCAGATACGCACGCTGGCCAGGCGCAACAAGCGCGGGCAGCGGGCGGCCAGGCTCGCGCAGGACCCCAACCGGTTCCTGTCCGCCGTCCAGATCGGCGTCACGCTGGCCACCCTGCTGTCCGGCGCGTTCGGCGCGGCCACGCTGGCCAGCGACCTGAAGTCGGCCCTGGTCCATCACATGTCGGACGGCCTGGCCTCCACGATCTCGATCGCGGTGGTCACGCTGGGGATCTCGATCCTCACCCTGGTCTTCGGCGAGCTCGCGCCCAAGCGCATCGCGCTGCAGCGCTCGGAGCGGGTGTCACTGTTCGCCGCGCCGATCATCGACAGGATCGCGACGCTGGCCACGCCCCTGGTCTGGATGCTGTCGAAGACGGTGAACCTCGTGGTCACGATCCTCGGCGGCGACCCGAGCGTCGGCCGCGGGGTCATGACCGAGCAGGAACTGCGCGACGTGGTGGCCGGGTACCAGGCGCTGAGCGCCGACCAGCGGCGCATCGTGGGCGAGGTCTTCGACGCGGGCAAGCGGCAGGTCCGCGAGGTGCTCGTGCCCAGGACCGAGGTGGAGTTCCTGCCCGCGACCATGCCGATAGCCGAGGCCTCGACGATGGTCTCGGCGGCGCCGCACACGCGGTTCCCCGTCTACCAGGAGTCCTACGACGACGTGATCGGCTTCGTGCACGCCAGGGACCTGCTCGGCCCCGGCGCGGGCAGCGGCTCGCTGCGGGTCGGGGAGGTGTGCCGGCCGGTGAAGTTCCTGCCGACCAGCAAGACCGTGCTGTCCGCCCTGTCGGAAATGCGGCGCGAGAACGCGCACCTGGCCATCGTGCTCGACGAGTACGGCGGCACCGCGGGCATCGTCACGCTGGAGGACCTGGTCGAGGAGCTGATCGGCGAGATCCACGACGAGTACGACATCGAGGAGAACCACTCCCGGCAGTTGCACGGCGGCGAACTGGAGGTCGACGGCCTGCTCAACCTGGACGACTTCGCCGAGCAGACGGGGGTCGAGCTCCCCGAGGGCCCGTACGAGACCGTGGCGGGCTACCTGCTCGCCGCGCTCGGCCACCTGCCCGGCGAGGGGGAGTCGGTCGAGGTGGCCGGCCGCAAGCTGGCCGTGACCCAGCTCGACGGCCGGCGCATCGCCCGGGTCCGGGTCGGCCGGGCGGCCGCGACCGACGGCGCGCGGCCAGATCCCGTGGTCCAGGGCGACTAGACTGGCCGCCGTGCGCTCGCCTGTGGGGGATGACGGTGCGCCGGACACCGTGCTCGTGGTCGACTTTGGGGCGCAGTATGCCCAGCTCATCGCGCGCCGGGTCCGCGAGTGCCAGGTGTACTCCGAGATCGTCCCGGCCGCGATGCCGGTGGCCGAAATGCTGGCCCGGCGGCCCAAGGCCATCATCCTGTCCGGCGGGCCCGCGTCGGTCTACGCGCCCGGAGCCCCGCCCGCGCCGGACGGGGTGTTCGCCGCGGGCGTGCCCGTGCTCGGGATCTGCTACGGCTTCCAGCTGATGATGTCGGGTCTCGGCGGCACGGTGCAGCGCACCGGCGGCCGCGAGTACGGCGCGACGGCGATCGATGCCCAGGGCGACGGCGGCGTGCTGCTCGGCGGCCTGCCCGCCCGGCAGCAGGTGTGGATGTCGCACGGCGACACCTGCGCCGCGGCGCCGCCCGGTTTCGCCGTAACGGCCAGGACCGGCGCCACGCCGGTCGCCGCGGCCGAGGACACCGGCCGGAACCTGTACGGCGTGCAGTTCCATCCCGAGGTGCTGCACACCGCGCACGGCCTGGAGATGCTGCGCCGGTTCCTGCACGCCGCGGGCTGCGAGCCGACCTGGACCATGCGCGGGGTCATCGAGGAGCAGGCCGAGCGGATCGCCGCGCAGGTCGGTGACGGCTACGCGATCTGCGGGCTGTCCGGCGGCGTGGACTCCGCGGTGGCCGCGGCCCTGGTCCAGCGGGCCATCGGCGACCGGCTGAGCTGCGTGTTCGTCGATCACGGGCTGCTGCGCACGGGCGAGGCCGAGCAGGTGGAACAGGATTTCGTCGCCGCGACCGGGGTCCAGCTCACGGTCGTGGACGCCACCGGGGAATTCCTGGCCGGGCTGGCCGGAGTCTCGGACCCCGAGGAGAAGCGCAAGATCATCGGGCGGGAGTTCATCCGCGCGTTCGAGCAGGCCGCCCGGCAGATCACCGCGGCCAGCGGCCACGGCGGCGAGCACGCGTTCCTGGTCCAGGGCACGCTCTACCCGGACGTGGTCGAGTCCGGCGGGGGCGCGGCGACCGCCAACATCAAGTCTCACCACAACGTGGGCGGCCTCCCCGACGACCTGGCGTTCGAGCTGGTCGAACCGCTGCGGGCGCTGTTCAAGGACGAGGTGCGGGAGGTCGGCCGCCAACTCGGGCTGCCACCGCAGATCGTCTGGCGCCAGCCGTTCCCCGGACCCGGCCTGGCGATCAGGATCGTGGGCGAGGTCACCAGCGAGCGCCTGCGGATCGTCCGCGCCGCCGACTCGATCGTGCGCGCGGAGCTTTCCGCGGCCGGCCTGGACCGGGAGATCTGGCAGTGCCCGGTGGTGCTGCTGGCCGACGTCCGCTCGGTCGGCGTCCAGGGCGACGGCCGCAGCTACGGCTACCCGATCGTGCTCCGCCCGGTGACCAGCGAGGACGCGATGACCGCCGACTGGGCCCGGCTTCCGGATCCGGTGCTGGCCGCGATCTCGACCCGGATCACCAACGAGGTTCCGGAGGTCAACCGCGTCGTGCTCGACGTGACCAGCAAGCCGCCGGCCACGATCGAATGGGAATAACTGTTTTCATACGTAACGCGGCGGCGGATCACCCTGGCCGCGCCCCGCGCCGGTCTGGCGCCGGGAGGGCGCTGCGGCTCAGGTGACCACGGGCCGTGCGGCCGGGATGTCCGCGTAGGCCCGGTCGGCCATGATCTGGCGGATGGCGTGCAGCGCGGTCCAGACGTCGGTGAACCGGGTCGTGACCGGGACTGGTCCGAGCCGCAGCCGGTCCGGGGTCCGGTAGTCGCCGATCACGCCCGCCCGGATCAGCGCCTGGCTGATCCGCCAGGCCTCCGGGTGCGCGAGCGTGACGTGCCCGCCGCGCCTGGCCGCGGCTCTCGGGGTGGCGACCGTGATGCCGTACGGGGCCAGCCACTCGTCGGCCAGGGCGATGAGATAGCCGGTCAGGGCGATGCTCTTGGCCCGCAGCTGCCCGATGCCGGCCTCGCCGAGCAGCGCCGCGCCCTCCTGCACCGCGACGGTGCCGATGATGTTGGGCGACCCGGTCAGGTAGCCGGCCATGCCTGGGGCCGGGTCGTAACCGGGGCCCATGGCGAACTGGTCGCGCTGGCCGAACCAGCCCCAGATGGGCTGGCGCAGCCGGTCCTGCAGGCCGGCGCGCACATACAGGAACGCGGGCGCGCCCGGCCCGGCGTTGAGGTACTTGTAGGTGCAGCCGACGGCCAGGTCGGCCCCGCAGGCGTCGAGTTCCACGGGCACCGCGCCGACCGAGTGGCACAGGTCCCACAGGGCGATCGCGCCCGCCTCGTGCACGACCCGGGTGATCGCGGCCATGTCGGCCAGCGCGCCGCTGCGGTAGGCCACGTGCGACAGGCTGACCAGCGCGGTGCGCTCGTCCACGGCGCCCCGCAGCACGTCCTCGCTGACGCCCTGGTCCAGGTCGGTCGCGATCATGCGCAGTTCGCCGCCGCGCTGCGCCGCGATCCCCTCCAGCACGTAACGGTCGGTGGGGAAGTTGTCGTCGTCGGTGACGATGACGTCGCGGCCTGGCCGCGCGTCCAGCGCGGCCCAGGCCAGCTTGTACAGGTTGACCGTGGTCGAGTCGCACACGGCCACCTGGCCGGGCGCCG
>DATAVV010000477.1:0-10121 GCA_036267555.1 Streptosporangiaceae bacterium
CTCCTACACCGCGTCCAAGGGCGGGGTGCTGGCCATGACCCGCGAACTCGGCGTGCAGTTCGCCCGGGACGGGATCCGGGTCAACGCGCTGTGCCCGGGACCGGTGAACACGCCGCTGCTGCGGGAGCTTTTCGCCAAGGATCCCGAGCGCGCCGCCCGGCGGCTGGTGCACGTCCCGCTCGGCCGGTTCGCCGAACCGGAGGAGATCGCGGCCGCGGTGGCGTTCCTGGCCAGCGACGACGCCTCGTTCATCACCGCGTCGCAGTTCCTGGTCGACGGCGGGATCGCCGGCGCCTACGTGACACCTCTTTAATAGGCGGCCGTGGCGGCCGACCTAGCGTTTTAATAGGCGGCCGTGGCGGCCGACCTACCGCTTTGACTTGGCGGCCGTTCTAGCATTGTGACCGGACCAGAGGGGAGGTTCATCGAGATGGCGGACGCTATGCGCGCCCCGCTGATCGGGATCAGCGCCTACTGCGAGCAGGCCCGCTGGGGAGCATGGAACATGGAGGCGGTCCTGCTCCCCCGGCGCTACGCCGACCAGGTCGCCGCGGCCGGCGGGATCCCGGTGCTGCTGCCGCCGGTGCCGGGCATCGATGAGGCGGTGGGCCGACTGGACGGGCTGGTGCTCTCCGGCGGCGGCGACATCGCCCCGGCCCGCTACGGCACCGAGCCGGCCCCGCAGGTCACCCGGGTGAGCGAGGCGCGGGACACCGCCGAGTTCGCGCTGCTGGCCGCGGCCGATGCGGCGCAGGTCCCCGTGCTCGGGATATGCCGCGGGCTGCAGGTCATCAACGTGGCACGCGGCGGCAGCCTGCACCAGCACCTGCCCGACGTCGTCGGCCACGACGGGCACGCCCCGGTGCCCGGCGCGTTCGGCGAGCACGCCGTGCGGGTGGCCCCGGCCAGCAGGCTGGCCGCCATCCTCGACCGGGGCGAGACCGACCCGCCGCCCGTCACCCCGACCCACCACCACCAGGCCGTCGACCGGCTCGGCCAGGGCCTGGTCGCCGTGGCCTGGGCCGAAGACGGCACGATCGAGGCCGTGGAACCGTCCGGGGATGGCCCGTTCCTGATCGCCGTGCAGTGGCATCCCGAGTTCGGCGACGACCCCGCCCTCTTCCGGGCCCTCGCCGTCGCCGCCCGCGACCACGCCGCCTCCCCCGCCAGCATGTAGGCCTGCCTCAGTCCTGGTTCTGTTGCCAGGCGGCATGTCCGTGACATTATCGGCGCAACCTCTCAGCCCATTAGTTCGGAGGCGGCGGTGGCAGATAACGGAGTCAGCGCAGCAGCGGGAACGCACGGACTCAGGCGGGACGCGATCGGGCTGCGCGAGGTCTTGTTCCAGAGCATCACCGACATGGCACCGGGTGCGGCCATTGCCGCGTCGATCCCGGCCGGGGTCGCGTTCGCCGGGGGTGCCCTTCCGCTGGCGGTTGTGTTCGCCCTTGTCGCGTCCTTGTTCACGGCCTGGACGATCAGTCAGCTCGCCAAGGAGATACCCGCCGCGGGATCTCTGGCGACGTACGCCGCCCGCGGCATCCATCCGGCCGCCGGGTTCCTGGTGGCCTGGGCCTATGTGATGGTCGGCTGGCTAGTCGCGCCGCTGGTGCTGCTCCAGCTCGGGTTCACGACGGCGGCCACATTCAATACCGAGTTCAGCTGGCCGGCCAGCCTGTGGTGGCCGTGGTCCGTCCTCGGGATGCTGATCGTGTTCGCGGTCGGCTACTTCGGCATCCGCGCTTCGGCCCGGATGGGAACGATCTTGGGCATCTTCGAGATCGCCGTGTTCGCCGTCATGGGCGTGCTCCTGGTGATACACGCGGGCGGGCACAACACCGCGTCGGTTTTCACGACGAAATACACCCCGCCCGGGCAGTATCACGGCCTGTCCGGCGTCATCGCGGGCTCGGTCTTCACCACCCTGGCGTTCCTGGGGTTCGAGAGCGCGGCACCGCTGGCCGAAGAGGCGCGCAACCCGCGGCGCACTGTGCAGCTCGCGGTGCTGTTGTCCACGTTGCTCATCGGCGCCCTGTATGTGTTCACCACCTACGCGATCGACGTCGGGTTCGGGCCTGCGGGCTTCTCGAAGTTCACCACGGGCACCGGGGCCGCGTCCTGGGAGGGCGTGGCCCGGAGTCTGTACGGACTGTTCTGGGTGCTGGTCTTCCTCGCGATCATCAACTCGACCCTGGCTAACTCGAACGCCGGCGTAAATGTGGCCAGCCGCACCGCGTTCGCGATGGGCCGGGTCCGCGCGTTCCCGCCGCAACTCGCCCAGGTAAGCGAGCGGCACCGGTCACCGGTGGTCGCGGTCGCCGCGGGCAGCGTGGTCAGCCTCGCGGTGATGCTCGGGCTCGGCTTCGGCTACGACCCCACGACGGCGTTCAGCATGATCGGTACCGGGCTTGTCATTCTGCTCGTCGGCATCTACCTGGTCGTGAACGTGGCATGCATCGGCTACTTCGCCCGCCGCACTCACGGCCGCAGCCTGGTCTCGCACCTCTTGGTCCCGGTCATCGCGATCGTGGCCTTCATTCCTGCCTGGCTCGCCGGGGCCGGCATCAAGGCCCCGGGGCTCAGCTTCGTCGCACCGCTGACTTCGCCGTATTCCTACATGGGACCTGCCGTGGCGATCTGGATGGTCATCGGCGTCGTTTACCTGGGGTACCTCTACCTGCGCCATTCCCAGCGGGTGGCCGACGTGGGCCTGATTCACCTCGATGCCGAGCCGACGACTGAGCCTGCCAGGGCGCAGGAGTCATGACCGACTCGAAGTGATCCGCCTCAAGCTTGGCGGGCCTCCGCGAATGGAGACAGGTCGGATCAGGCCGCGGGAACCGTCACGCGGATAGCGATGAGGCTGGCTTCCTGCGCGGCCGTAGGGCATCCTCGGCGTCACGTCGAACGCGGTGCTGCGGTTGCCGAACGTCTCGTTCACGATAAGCACGGTGCCGGACGTGACGACGCTGCCGTTGGGGAACCACAGGTCGGTGGCCACCTGCAATTGGGCGAGTTCTATACCGGCCTGGCTCTGAAGATGGTCATGAACACGGTGCCAGCTTGATGCTGGTGCATGCCCGCTGGGCGGTTTGGGTGGTTACAGTTGTCGGCGCCGAGCCCAGCCCGGATCAGGCGCCTGGCGATGAGCGAACTATTCGGATCGGCTGGGCTCGGCGACGCGGTACCCGCGGAGGCTGCTGACCTGCCCAGACCGGCTAGCCTGAACGGATTATGCGCAGCGCGAGCTTGCGGCCGGGGTCGCGACGGGCCCGGCCGGGCGCCCACCCGGTGACGATCAAGGTCGACGCCGGGCCCGCCGGGCCGGTGGTACCCCGTGATTTCGCCGGGCTAGGTTTCGAACGGGGGCCTCTCAATCCCGGTAATGCCGGGGTGGACGGCTACTTGTTCAGCCCGGAAAACGACTCGCTCGTCACCCTCTTCCGCAATATGGACCTGCGTAACCTGCGGATCGGCGGGGGCTCGGTAGACAACATGTTCCCGGCGGGCGCGGGCGGTGACGGCTTTACCGGGATCGACAACCTGTTTGGGTTTGCCCGCGCGGCCGGGGTGCAGGTTATCTACACGCTCCGTCTGCTCAACCCCAGCCCAAGACCCGTCCCTGACCTGGAAACGATCGATGCCCGGGTCGCCGGGTACATCTGGCGTCGCTACCGGGAGAACGTGGCCAGCTTCGGCATCGGGAACGAGCCCGACTGGCACGCCTTTCACACCTACGACGGGCATCCGGCTGACCCGGCGATCTACGAGGAGATCTCGGGGGTGCCGGGCAGCGCGTACTCCTCGTACCGGGATCGCTGGCAGGACCTAGCCGCCGCCGTCGCCGAAGCGGCGCCCGGGGCGCCGCTGTCCGGTCCGGACACCGGGGCCTACGGCCCGCTGACCTACACCCCCAGCCCCGAAACCGGCGTGTCATGGACGCAGCGGTTCGCCAGCGATGAACGCGACCGGGGCCGGATAGCGGACATCACCCAGCACTACTACGTGGGAGGCGGACCGGGGAAGACCAGCGCCCGGCAGGCGATCAGCAACATGCTGTCCCCGGAATGGGTGAATGGCACCGCGATCGGCTCTCAGCCGGCCCGCACCACATACACCCCTTATCCCTGGTTCTACGCCAACCATCTGGCCGCGGTGGCCGCGGCCGGCCAGCGCTACCGGCTCACCGAATCGAACGACTACCTGGGCGGCGTCCCGGGTGCGAGCAATGCGTTCGCCTCGGCGCTGTGGGCCCTGGACTACCTGCACTGGTGGGCGGCCCACGCGGCCGCGGGCGTGAACTTCCACAACAAGCAGTGGCTGTACACCGCCGCGGTCGTGCCGGATACGGCCGCGGCGGGCGCACGCTATGCGGTCACCCCGAAGGGGTATGGCATCAAGGCGTTCGCGCTGGGTTCGGCGGGGCAGGTCAAGCCGGTCACGATCGCGAATGCGGCCGGCATCAACCTGACCGCCTACTGCGTCGGCGAGGCCGGCGAAGACCACGTCACGATCATCAACAAGACCCACGGGGCGCGGGCCGCTGACGCGGACGTCACCATCGTCCCGCCTGGGCCGGGGCGGCCAACGGCACAGGTCATGACGCTCGAAAGCGGGGTACCGGGCGACGCCGCACAGACGAGCGCCACGCTCGGCGGCGCCCCGATCACCGGCGACGGTCCCTGGGACGGGAGATGGAACGCCCTGGCTGATCCGCACGGCGGGATCAGCCTGACGGTCAAGGCGGCAACTGCCGCCGTCGTCAGGATCCGTAACCGGCCCTGAAACGGCGCCGCCGATCCACCCGGGGCTCACCCGGACGCAGCGCGCCATGGATCTCAGGGTCGAACCAGGGTTGATCCCGATCGACGCAGGCCGCCGGCCGCGGCAGCCTTGAAGGCGTCGGCACAACCGCCGCGACATGAATGGAGACCGATCACTATGTTCGCGATCATCGCCCTCGTCCTTATCGCCCTCGTCGCCTTGACCATCCTCGGTTTCGCTGTGCACGTCCTGTTCTCCCCGTGGCTGCTGCTGGTGGCCGTGGCCATCGTGGCGTGGGTCAAGCTCCGTCCCCGGCGCTCCCACCAGTAGGTCCGTAAAGGGGTAGGTTGCACCCGGCCAAAACCGGGACAGGCCTACCCGGTCCTGCCTTCCGGTGCAGTCGCGCCCCGTAGACTCGCTGCGTGTGTTCCGCTCCGGCCGTCGAGATCACCGACCTGGTCAAGCATTACGGACGCACGGCCGCGGTGGCGGGCCTGTCGCTGCGCGCCGAGCGCTCTGAGGTAACCGCGATCCTCGGCCCCAACGGAGCGGGGAAGACCACCACGATCGAGATCTGCGAGGGTTACCGGCGGCCGGACCAGGGCGTCGTGCGGGTGCTGGGTCTGGACCCCGTCAAGGACGCGAAGGCGCTGCGGCCGAAGGTCGGCGTCATGCTGCAGTCCGGCGGCATCCCGACCGCGGCCCGGGCGGGCGAGTACCTGCGGGTGATGGCCGCCTTCCACGCCCACCCGCTCGATCCCGCGCTGCTGCTGGACCGGCTCGGCCTCACCGGGTGCGTCCGCACCCCGTACCGGCGGCTGTCCGGCGGGCAGCAGCAGCGGCTGGCGCTGGCCGCGGCGGTCATCGGCCGTCCCGAGCTGGTGTTCCTCGACGAGCCCACGGCCGGGCTCGATCCGCAGGCCCGGCACGCGACCTGGGACCTGATCAGCGGGCTGCGCGCCGCGGGCGCGGGCGTGATCCTGACCACGCACTACATGGAGGAGGCCGAACGCCTCGCGGACCGGGTCGTGGTCGTCGACCACGGGAGCCTGGTCGCGGGGGGAACGCCGGCGGAGCTCACTGGGACCGCGGGCCAGCTACGGTTCCGGGCCGAGCCCGGGCTCGACACCGACAGCCTGCTCGCCGCGCTCCCCCCGGCCAGCGCGGCCAAGGAGTCCCCGGCCGGGTACTACGTGGTCGAGGTGCACGACCGGGTGGATCCCCAGCTGCTCGCGGCGGTCACCGCCTGGTGCGCCGAGCACGGGGTACTGGCGCAGAACCTGCGGATCGAGAACCGTACGCTGGAGGACGTCTTCCTGGAGCTGACCGGACGGGAGCTGCGCTCGTGACCGAGACCGCCCCGGCCTGGCCGGCCCCGGCGCCCGGCGCGGCCCCGCTGCCGCGGATGGTCGGCGCGCAGGCCACCCTCGAGCTGCGGACGCTGCTGCGCAACGGGGAACAGCTCGTGCTGACCCTGATCATCCCGGTGCTGCTGCTCGCCGCGTTCAGCCAGGAAGACCTGGTCAGCTACGGCCCCGGCTCCCGGATCGACTTCCTCGCCCCGGGCGTCCTGGCCCTCGCCGTGCTGTCCACCGCGTTCACCAGCCAGGCGATCGCCACCGGCTTCGAGCGCAGGTACGGCGTGCTCAAGCGGCTGGGCGCGACGCCGCTTTCGCGCCGCGGCCTGATCGCCGCGAAGACGCTGACCGTGCTGGTCGTGGAGTTGCTGCAGTCGGTCGTGATCGTCGTGGTCGCGCTCCTGCTCGGCTGGCGCCCGCTCGGCGGCGGCGCGGCCGTCGCCGAGACGGCCGTGCTGATGATCGCGGCGACCGCCGCGTTCAGCGGCCTGGCCCTGCTGCTGGCCGGGACGCTGCGGGCCGAGGCCACGCTGGCCGCCGCGAACCTGCTGTACCTGATCATGCTCGGGATCGGCGGCGTGGTGTTCCCGCTGACGAAGTTCCCGGCGGGGGCGCAGCCCGTGCTGCGGCTGCTTCCGGCCGGCGCACTGTCCGACGGCCTGCGCGCGGTGCTGCAGCACGGCAGCGGCCTGCCCGCGGGCGACCTGCTCGTCCTCGTCATCTGGGCCGTGGCCGGGATCACTGTCGCCGTGCGGGTCTTCCGCTGGGAGTAGCCGGGCCCCCGGCCCGGCCCGTGCGGCTCCGGCGGGCCGCCGGAGCCGCGAGCGCGGTGCCGCCATCGGCGCTGGTGATCAGCGGCATCGTCTCGGTCCAGGTCGGCGCCGGCCTGGCCGGACGCCTGTTCGGTCAGGTGTCCCCCGCCGCCATGACCGGCCTGCGGCTGTGGGCGGCCGCGGTCCTGCTGGCCGCGTTCGGCGCCAGGGGACTTGCCCGTTCGGTCCGCGGCCTGGCGCGCGAGCGGGCCTGGCGAGACGGCGCGGTGGTGGCCGCGTTCGGCGTGACGCTCGGCATCATGAACTTCTCCATCTACCAGGCGATGGCGCGGATACCGCTGGGCATCGCGGTCACGATCGAGTTCCTCGGCCCGCTGGCCGTGGCCGTGGCCTCCTCCCGGCGGCTGATCGACCTGCTCTGGGTCGGCCTGGCCGGCGCGGGCGTCGCGCTGCTCAGCGACGGCTGGGCCAGCCTGGCGCACGGCGCCGGGCCCGGCCGCAGCGCGGGCTCGGCCGGCCTGGTCCTGGCCGGCGTCGCGTTCGCCCTGGTTTCCGCGGCGGGCTGGGCGGCCTACATCATGCTCAGCGCGGCGACCGGGCGGCGGTTCCCCGGGTCGTCCGGGCTGACGATCGCCATGGTGGTGGCCGCGCTCGCGGTCACGCCGACCGCGATCGCGAGCGCCGGGCACGGTGCTGGCCTCGGGGGGACGACCCCCCCACGCCCCCCCGGTGCTGGCCTCGGGGGGCTGCTGCGGCCGGGCATCCTGGCCACCGGGGTCGCCGTGGCGCTGCTGTCGTCGGTGATCCCCTACCAGCTCGAACTGGAGACACTGCGCCGCATCCCGGCCCGGATCTTCGGCATCTGGATGAGCCTGGAACCGGCCGTGGCCGCGCTGATCGGCCTGATCATGCTCGGCCAGGCGCTCGTGCCGCGGGAATGGGCCGCGATCGGCTGCGTGGTCGCCGCGTGCGCCGGCGCGGCCCGAGGGTCCGCCGCGGGCCGCCGGCCCGCTAACGACCCCTCCGGGCTGGCCGGGCCCGGGCCGGTGCGGGACACTCGTACGGTGGAATCCGTGCCCGGTCCCGTAGCCCCCCCGCGCGGCGACACCGGCGGCAGTGCCGCAAACGACGGTGCCGCAAACGACGGTGCCGCGACGCCAGGGGCCCGCCTGCGCGAACGCGCCCGGGGCTTGGCCGCCCCGGTACTGGCGCCATCGCCAGCCTGGATGCGGCGGATCTCGCTGGCTGGCGTCGTCGCGTCCGCTGGGATCATCATGACCGGGGCCGGGGTGCGGCTGAGCGACTCCGGGCTCGGCTGCCCCGACTGGCCCCGGTGCACGGCCGCCAGCATCATCGCGGGCGGCGACACCGGCGACCCGCTCATTCACCGCTGGATCGAATTCGGGAACCGGCTGGTCACCGTGGCCATCTTCGTGGTCGCGATCGTCGTCTGCGTCGCGGCCTGGAATTACCGCCCCGACGGCGACGGCCGCCGCCGCAAGGACGTCCTGTGGCTCGCCGCAGCACAGCCGGCCGCGATCGTGGCCCAGGCCGTGCTGGGCGGGATCCTGGTGCTGACCAAGCTCGACCCGGTCTGGGTCAGCGTGCACTTCCTGGCGTCGATGGCCATGGTGGTCGCGACGATGGCGCTGTACGTGCGGTGCGCCGAGGCCCGGGGGCCGACCCGGCTGCTGGTTTCGCCCGAGGTGCGCCGGTACGCCTTCGGCGCGGTGGCCGTGCTCGGACTCATGATCGCGGTCGGCACCGTGGTCACCGGCACCGGGCCGCTCGCCGGCGCCGGCCGGGTACGCCGCTTCAACCTGCCGCTCGGCGGTGTCACGCAGCTTCACGCGGACATCGGCTGGCTGCTGGCCGGACTGGTCATCGCGCTGGCGATCGGCCTGCGGCTGCTCGGAGCGCCGCCGCGGGCGGTCCGGCTGGCCTGGACGCTGGTCGGCCTGGTCGGCCTGCAGGGCGTGATCGGCTACGCGCAGTACTTCAGCGGGCTGCCCGCCGGGCTGGTCTGGGTGCACGTCACCGGGGCGGTGCTGATCTGGATCACCGCGATCGGGCTGCTGTTCGCGCTCCGCGACCGCGGCTCGGTCCTGGCCGCCCCGCCCGGCACGCCCGCGACCGAGCCGACCACGACCGAGCCGACCGCGAGCCAGCCGACCGCGAGCCAGCCGACCGCGGACCGGCCGACTGCGGGCGAGCCGGCCGCGGCGCTGTCCCCCGATGCCCGGCGGCGCTGACGGCGACGCCGGGCCCGCGGCCGGCCTGACCGCGGCGATCGCGCGGTGGCGGGCCGCGGCGCCGGTAATGCTGGTCGTCGCCATCGACGGGCACGGGGCGGCGGGCAAGTCCACGCTCGCCGCGGCGGTGGCCGAGGCGACCGGGGGCGCGCTCGTCCACACCGACGACTTCTTCCTTACCCCGTCCGCCCCGGCGGGCGAGCCGCCGCCGCTGGAGGCGTACTACGACTTGAGGCGGCTGCGGGCCGAGGCACTCGAACCGCTGCGGGCCCGCCGCGCCGCCGCGTTCAAGCCCTTTGACTGGGATCGCGGGCACGGCCTCGGCGCCCCGGTGACGGTCCGGCCCGACGCGGTGATCCTGGTGGAAGGCGTGTACTCGGCCGCGCCTGAGCTATCCGACCTCGTGGACCGGTCGGTGTTCGTCGACACGCCGGCGCCGCAGCGGCTGCGGCGGCTGCGGCGGCTGATCCGCCCGGGCGATTGGGACGACGACTGGCTGGCCGCCGAGCAGGCCTACTTCGGCCGCGTCCGCCCGCCCGCCTCCTTCGATCTGGTCGTGCCGGGCGCCTGATCTGCCCGTCACGGGCACCGGCCCGGCTGCCGGGCGGGCGGGACGGTAACATGAGCGGAAACCACACGGGAGCTCGGGCTGACCGGGCTGAGAGGGTGGCTGGCCACCAGGCCTGCGCGCCACCGACCGTTTGAACCTGGCCGGGTAATGCCGGCGTAGGGAGGGAAGCCGTGACGGCAGTGAGCACCACCCCATCCAGACGACACCGCATCGCGCTGACCGCGATCGCGCTCGCGCTCGCGGCGGCCCTGGGCCTGGCCGCCTGCGCGGGCGGCACGGCCGCCGGCAGCGCACCACACGGCACCGCCGGGTCCGCCGGCGCCGGGCCGCCGGTCGCGGGCGGCACCGCCTACTTCGCCCAGCAGCCGCTGACCCCGCCGACCTACATCTTCCCGCTGGTCTC
>DATAVV010000478.1:0-3438 GCA_036267555.1 Streptosporangiaceae bacterium
TACAGCGACTGCCCGACCACGCAAGCCGCCCTGACGATCGCCGCCGCGCCCCCGGTGGTCTGGGCCCTCATCTGCGACATCCAGCTTCCCGCCCGGTTCAGCAGCGAGTTCGACGGCGGCGAGTGGCTCGACGAGGCCACCGGCCCGAAGCTCGGCGCCCGGTTCACCGGGCGCAATCACCACCCGGCCGTCGGCGAGTGGAAGACCACGTCGACGATCTGCGAGTACCAGCCCGGGCAGGTGCTGGGCTGGGCCGTGGGCGACCCGGGCGAGCCGGCGGCGCGCTGGCGGTTCACCCTGGCCCCGGCGGACGGCGGCACCGAACTGACCCAGTGGATGCAGATCGGGCCGGGCTGGAGCGGCATCAGCACGGCCATCGAGGCACGGCCGGACAAGGAGTCCAAGATCCTTTACCGCCGCCTCGCCGAGCACCAGGCCAACATGACGGCCACGCTCACGGGCATCAAGGACCTGGCCGAGGCGCGGGGCCCGCGCTGACGCCCGCCGAGCTCGCGGCCGGAAAGACAGTGGCCGGAAAGACAGTGGCCAAAAAAGCATCTGCCCCGGAGGGTGAGCAAACCCTCCGGGGCAGATTCCTGACTGGCCGTTACGGCTGTCTAGCTCTGCGACATCCAGGTGTTGCTGAAGTCACCCACGCTGTCCATCGAGCTGGTCGAGTCGAGCTGGTCGCCGCTGCTGCCGACCATGATGATCTGGGTCGGGTTCTGGGCGTCCATCGAGGACCCGTTGGCCGTCGAGGCCGAGTAGTTGATCGTGCCGAAGTCGGCCAGCGGCAGCGGGCCGGACTCCGACGACGGCGCCTCGGTGATGACCTCGGCCGAGGAGTTGGCCAGGCCGCTCTCCTGCTCGGTCTCGGTCTGGTTCCAGCCCTGCGTGTTGTCGGTCAGCACCAGCGTGTACGTGTCGGACCCGCTGAACGTGACCGACGCGCTCATGCTGTCGCCGGGCTCGACCGTGTTGGTGAAGTACACCGGGTCGGCCGGGTACATCTCATACCAGCCGTAGTAGTCCGGCGATCCGCCACTGCAGTCGGAGTCCGTGCCCGTCTGCTCAACCGAGTCGCTGTTGTAGCCGTCCAGGCCGACCCAGAACGCGGCGTACTCGTCGCCGCCGTCGTTACAGGTGGCGGACGGCTCCGTCCAGCTTGACGACACGCTGCTGAACGCGCCGTCGGAGCCGGTCGCGGCGTAGCCGGACCAGTTCGTGCTCTCCGACTGGTTCTTCACGCCGTGCGCTCTGGCCTGAGCGCCCGTGGGCCGCTGCATCACGCCACCCGGCACGAAGCCGCTGGTGGCGCCGCCGGGCCTGACACTCGTCGTGCCGGGATGACTCGTGGTGCCGGAATGACCAGGGGCCGCGATTGTCGTGGCGCCGGCGTTCCCGGCGGCTGCCGCTATTAACGAGCCGGACGCCAATACGATGGTCGCGATTTGTACGCGCCAGCGGGGGGTCATACAAGGCTCCTTCGCCTCATCGTGGCAGGGAGCGGCCTGCGGGGGCGATCTGCTCGGACCGCCGGTCCTACCGGGACAAGAGTGGCCGATGCCCAGCAAACAACGAAATATTCGCGTTATCCGAAAAAATTCACTCCGGCCGCGGGCGCGCGGACTGTACCTTCTGGCTCAGCGGGACGACGACGGCGCTAGCGGAGGCGCGGGCGGCTGGCCCCACCAGCCGCGCAGGAACTCGCCGGCCTGAGCGCAAGCACCGGCCAGCGGCCCCCCAGGATCCGCCATGGCCTCGCGAATGAGGCCGGAGATCCTGGCTCCGGCCGCCGCCAGGACCTGCTGCGGCGTCGCGTCAGGGTCCGAGCGGTAACCGATCACCGCGCCCGCGTTGCACACGAAGTCGGGCAGCGCCAGGATGCCGCGGCCGTGCAGCACCGCGGCCCCTTCCGCGGTGTAGGGCGCGTTCGCGGCCGGCGCGACGACCTTGACCCCGGCCGGCAGCCGCCCGGCGGTCGGGCCGTCGATCACCCCGGGCCGGGTCCCGGGCACCAGGACGTCGGCTTTCACCCCGGTGAACAACTCGCCCGGCGGCCGGGACGGCAGGCCGTAGCGGGTCACGCACGTGTCGCCGTGCTCGCGCCGCAACTCCAGCAGCAGCCCGATGTCCAGGCCCGAGGAGTCCATGACGCACCCGGCCACCGTGGAGACCGCGACCACCCGGCCGCCGCGGCGCGTGACCTCCCGCGCCACGCCCCCGCCCACCTTCCCGAACCCCTCGATGGCCACCGCGCGGCCGTCCCAGCCGCTGCCCCACCGGGCGTCGAGCGCCGCTTCCGCGGCCGCCGCGACGCCGTAGCCGGTCAGCAGGTCCTCGAACGGCACGCCCGCGACCACCGCCCGCATGGCGGCGGGCGGCGGGCGGTTCTCGCGCAGCGGCGCGAAGTCGTCCTCGAACGTGCCCATGTCCGGCCCGGTGAGGAACCGGCCCGACGCGACCAGCGGCCCGATCTCCGCGCAGAACTTCGCCATCAGGCCGGCCCGGCCCGCGCGGTCGGCCGGGTCGCCGCACACGCCCGCCTTGGCCCCGCCGACCTGCGCGCGCAGCGCCGCGAACTTGTAGGTCATGGCCCGGGCCAGCAGCGCGACCTCGGCGACGCTCACATCCGGGGCCAGGCGCGTGCCCCCGGCCGATACAGGCGCCCCCGGCAAGTCGAAAACCACCAGCCCAGGGACCGAGTCCAACTCGATGACCTGCGGATCACCCTGGCCGTTGGCCGCCTGCTTCTGATTCACGGGCTACATGCTGCCCGCTGGCCCGGTTGTCGCGCTAGCCGGCGGCTCTCGCCCTTTCGCGGAACGCGACCATCAGACACGCGAGACGACCAGGCCCGGGTTGACCTGCCGGAGCGCGACCAGCACGTCGAAGAGCCGGTCGAAGCGGGGCACCGCGCGCAGCCTTACGCCGGAGGCGGTAAGGATCGTGATCGTCCCCATCCGGCCCTGGTCGAACCGGGAACGTCGGAACTCGGCCACGTCGCTCGCCATCACGCTGGTCGTACCCGTCGCGGAGACGAACTGCACCGTGGCCCCGGTTACGGCGATCTCCTTGATGAAGTGACGTCCCTGCCAGGCAAAGACCCCCCCGACGGTGAGCCAGCCCAGCCCGATGACGAGCAGCGGAACGGAGGAGGCGGCATTCCACGCCACCGCCGCACCGGCGACTATGGCCAGGCCGCCGACGATGCCGATAGCTGTCGCGATGCGCCGGTACCGCCGATACCAGCTTGTTTCAGTACAACTAACCACATGCCCAGTATCGACCAGGCCCGAGATCACCTCATGGATTCTCAAACACCCGTTAGGGCTCGAGGTGGGGGTAGCGGTAGTCGCGGACCAGCAGGTGGTTGCGCTTGGTGGAGCGGGGGCTGGCGAAGCGGATCACGTTCCAGACCGTGCCGGCCTTGTCGTT
>DATAVV010000479.1:0-9739 GCA_036267555.1 Streptosporangiaceae bacterium
TGACGAGGAGGCGGTCTGGCAGGACCTGGTCGCACGCTTCGACCTGTCCGCCGACTTGCCCGAGGCGGTGCCCTGGCCGGACAGCGAGGACCTAGCCCCGGCCGCCGGCGCCGAAACCGGTGACAAGGACTACGGTGACCCGGGGCCGGCCCGCAACACCGGCCCGGCCAGCCACGGTTCGGCCCCCGGCGCCGACCGCACCCGCGTCATCCGGCCCGCCAGCCCGCCGCGCGTCCCGGCGCCGGCCTCCGAACTCGGCACCGGGGCCGATCCCGGAGCCCAGGCGGAGTCGCGCACCGACGATGTGGGGGACAACACCGAAGAGCACTACATCCCGCCGCCCCCGCCGCCGCTGCCGCACCTGGATTCGGTCGCCAAGGGCGCCTGGACCGCGGTGTTCGGCGGGCCCGGCTACCTGCTGCTGGCCACCCTGCTCGGCTGGGTCGTGCCGGGCTGGGCGGCGCTGCTGGCCGTCGCGGCGTTCGTAGGCGGGTTCGCCGTCGTGGTGTTGCGCCTCGGTGACGGGCGCTCGCGCGGCGACGGGCCCGACAACGGCGCCGTGCTCTGAGCGCCCGCCCTCACTCCACCTCGGCCAGGGCCTTCTCCTGCCGGTCGTAGGAACGACGCGCGAGGTCGGCCGCGCCGATCACGCCCGCGTCGGCCCCTAGCCGCGCCAGCGTGATCTCGGCGTGCGGACGGTAGGCCGATCCCGTGAGCTGGTGCGCGAACGCCTCCCGGGCCGGGCCGATCAGAAGCTGGCCGGCTTCCGACACCCCGCCGCCGATCACGAAGCAGCCCGGGTCGAGGATCGCGGCCAGCGTGGCCAGGCCCTGGCCCAGCCATCCGCCCACGATCTGAAAGCACCGCAGCGCCGCCGCGTCTCCCTCGTGCGCGGCCTGGGTGACCTCGGGCCCGCTGATGCCCTCGACCTCGCCACCGCCGAGCTGGAGCAGCCGGGCCGCGGCGCCGGGCGAGCGCCTCGCGAACTCGCGGGCCTCCGCGACCAGGGCGCTGCCGCTCGCGTACTGCTCCCAGCAGCCCCGGTTGCCGCACCCGCACAGCCGCCCGTCGGGGACGACGCGATAGTGACCCGGTTCCCCGGCGATCCCCCACCGGCCCCGGTACACCTGGCCGTTGATCACGATCCCGGCGCCGATGCCGGTGCCGACCGCGACCAGCATGACGTGCTCGTGCCCGCGCGCCGCGCCCAGGATGGTCTCGGCCCACGCCGCGGCGTTCGCATCGTTCTCGACCACGACCGGCAGGCCGGTGTACGCCTCGACCTGCGCCTTGAGCGGCTCGTCGCGCCAGGCCAGGTTCGGGGCGAACAGGATGCTGGAGCGGATCTCGTCCACGAACCCGGCGGCGCCGATGCCCACGGCCCCGACCTTGTGGCGGCTGGCCAACTCGAGGACGGCATCCCCGATGACCCGGGCGGTCTGCTCCGGACTGGCTGAGGGCGTGGAACGCTTCAGCTTCTCGACGATGCGTCCCTGCTCGTCGACGACGCCCCCGGCGACCTTGGTACCCCCGACGTCAACCCCGATCGTCAGGCTCATCGTCCGGCCTCTGGTCCGGCCGCGCAGACTGCGTCTTGGGGCTGCCCGTCGTCTTCGGCGCACGAGCCGGCTTCGGCCCGCCAGCCGCCTTCGGCCTGCCGGCGTTACGCGTCTTCGGCTTGTCCGCCGCCGCCCGGGCCGTGCCGCCCGCCCGCGGCTTGCCCGCGGCCGGACCGCTCTTCTTCGGCGCGGCGTCGGCCGGCGCCGCATCCGCCGCCCGCGGCCTGTTCGCGGCCCGCGGCCCACTCGCCGCCTCGGCGGTACCAGAGGCCCCGCTCGCACCAGCAGCACCGCTCGCACCAGCAGCACCGGCCGAACCAGCCGACCCGGTTGTCGCGGTTGTCCCGCTCCGCCCGGGCGGGGTGGCCGTCTCACGGGCGGGACGCGACAGGACGGAGTCGAAGGCCGACAGCGCTTCCTGCACGGCCGCGGCCACGGCGTCACCGGCCCCGGAAAGCGGCCCGCCGAGCCCGGGCCGACCGTTCTCCCTGATGCGGCGGGCCGCGCGGCACACCGGGCACCAGGCGCACTCCGGCGCCTCGGCCGAGGCGTCCGGCGGCGGCTCGGTCGTCGCGGTATCCCAGACCTCGCCCGGATCGGTCTTGGGACCGCCGAACGCCCGGCGGAACTGATCGGTCAGTTCCCGGCGCATGCTGCGGGCACCCGACTTGACCAGCCACCGCTGAATCTCGCCGGTGACGTCCGGCCCCTGCGGCCGGGACGAGGGTTGCCGCCGGGCCGGCTGGCCCTGGGCCCGCTGACCCCGCGCTACCTGGCCCCGAGCCTGCTGACCCTGCGCCTGCTGACCCTGCGCCTGCTGACCGCGTGCCTGCTGGCCCCGCTCACCCTGGCCCCGCTCGCCCTGCCCTCGCTGACCCTGCGCCGGCCTCGGCAGGCGGGACTCGATGTAGTCGCGGTAGTCCTGAGACTGGTGGAAATCCGCGGGCTGGCTAGGCTGCCGGGCCTCCCGGTAGTCGGGGGCATCGCCGCTGGCCGCCCGGTAACTCGGCGCGCCCTCTTCGTGTTCGCTGACCGCGTCCCCCCATGTGTCGCCGCCGGACGAGCCCGGCTGGAGTCCGTTGCGAATGCTCTGGTTTGTATGGTCTCCGGAGTCCGCGGCGTCGCGGCCCCGGCTGTCGCCTGACTGCCCGGTCATCGGTCACTCCCGATCGTTTTGGCTCGGGACTTGAGCCCTTTGAGCGCGGTGTCGATGATCGTCTTCTCTGCCCGGCGCTTCAGCATCCCAATCATCGGCACCCTGATGCCCACGGTGAGGTCGTACGTCACCTCGGTATCGTCGCCGCGTTCCGCCAGCGCGTATCCCCCGCTCATCTCGGAGATCACTGACCCGGCCTCGGCCAGGTCCCAGCGGACGGACGTGTCGCCCTCCCATTCGTAACCGAGCACGTAGCTGTCCTTGATTACCCCGGCGTCCAGCGTGAAGCGGACGGTGCCCGCCCGCCCGTCCGCCTCGGTCGAAAGGACCTCAGCGGAGCGCACGCCGGTGGCCCAGTCCGGGTAAGCCGCGAAGTCAGCGATCACCGCCATAACTTCCTTTCGCGGTACCCCGATCAGAATGCTCGACGTGGTCCTGTCCGCCATCCTCGGAGCGTACCGCGCCCGGTTAAGAATGATGACGGGCGTCATGCCCGGGGATGCTTACAGCTCCAATGCGAAGGGTGTCCCCGTAGCGCGGAAATGCCCGACGTTGATGCATTCTGTGCGGCCGATCGTGACCCGGCTCACCTTGGGCTGGTGCACGTGCCCGAACAGCACGTACCGCGGCTGGGTGGCCCGGATCGCCTCGAGCAGCGCCTGGCTGCCGCGTTCCATGCGCCGGGCCACGGTGTCGAACAGCAGGTCGGGCACGTCCGGCGGAATGTGCGAGCAGAGCACGTCGACCGCGCCGACGGCCGCCACCTTCCCCGCGTAGACCTCGTCGGAAAGCTCGTTGGGCGTCCGGTACACGGTGCGCAGGCCGCCGCCGATGAATCCGAACGAGAAACCGCCCAGTTCCACGCGCTCGCCGTCGAGCACGTGATGGCCGGGCCGCAGGTGCGGCGCCCACATCCCGGGCAGGTCGACGTTGCCGTAGGTCAGGTACGAGGGGGCGGGAAGGGCGGCGAACATCTCCGCGTACTGGCGGGACGCCGCCGCCTCCACGTGCTGCCGCGGGTCGCCGTCGAGCCCGGCCCACAGCTTCGCCGACATCTGGCGGGCTTCGTCGAACCGCTGCGCGGTGCGCAGCGCGATGAATTCCGCGGCCGCTTCCGCGCCGAACAGGTCCGCGAAAATCCCTTTCGCGTGATCCGCGTAGTCCACGAACAGCAGCAGGTCACCGAGGCAGAACAGGGCGTCAGCCCCGTCGGCCGCGCCCGGCAGCGCGTCGGCCCGGCCATGCACATCGCTGACAACGTGCACTCGCATGCACACACCCTAGGCAAATACTGTCATCCGCAGGAATGGGTAAGAGCCCCCGGCGCGGTGTACGGTCCTTGGATGGTCCGCGCAGGACGTGGCTCATAGAGGAGGCTCCGTGCGCGAGTACAGCATTCCCGCTCTGGCGGAAATCCCCCCCGCCGCCAGTCTCGCCGACATAGTTTTCACCCGTGCCAGCCAGGATCCGCACGCGGTCGTGATACGCAAGCACCGCGGCGAGGGCCGCTGGGACGACCTGACCGCCGGCCAGTTCCGCGACGAGGTGACGGCCCTGGCCAAGGGGCTCGTCGCGGCGGGCATCACGCCCGGCGACCGGGTCGCCGTGATGTCGCGGACGCGGTACGAGTGGACCCTGATCGACTACGCGATCTGGACCGTTGGCGGCGTCACGGTCCCGGTCTACGAGACGTCGTCTGCCGACCAGGTCGAGTGGATCCTCAGCGATTCGGGCGCCCGCGCGGCGTTCGCTGAGACCAGCAAGCACGCCGGGATCATCGCGGAGGTCCGCGAGCGGGCCCCGGCCGTCGAGCACGTCTGGCTGATCGACGGTTCCGGCGAGGAGAACGAGGAGAACCTGAGCGGCCTGACCTCGGCGGCCGCCGACACCGCCGCGATCAGCGACGAGGACCTCCAGGAGCGGCGCGCGGCGAGGAAAGCCGCGGACCTGGCCACGATCATTTACACCTCGGGCACCACGGGCCGGCCGAAGGGGTGCGAGATCACCCACGCCAACCTGCTGTCCGACGTCCGGAACGCGGTCGAGGGCGCGCTCCTGGACGTCTTCGACATCTCGGGCAGCTCGACCCTGCTGTTCATGCCGCTCGCGCACGTGTTTGCCCGCATCATCCAGGTCGGCTGCCTGGAGTCCGGGGCGATCCTGGGTCACTGGGCGGACGTGGGCACGGTGGCGCAGGCGCTGCCCACGTTCAAGCCCACGTTCCTGCTGGCCGTGCCGCGGGTGTTCGAGAAGGTCTACAACACCGCGCAGCAGCAGGTGGCGGACAGCAAGGCCAAGAGCCGGATCTTCCAGGCCTCGGTGGAGGCCGCGATCGCGTGGAGCCAGGCCAACCCGGCCGACGGCTCGGGCGGGGCCGCGCCGGGCCGGGGGCTGAGGATGCGCCACGCGCTGTTCGACCGGTTGGTGTACACCAAGCTGCGGGCCGGCGTCGGCGGGCAGGTCAAGTACGCGGTCTCCGGCGGGGCGCCGCTGGGCGAGCGCCTCGGGCATTTCTTCCGCGGCGCGGGCATCACGATCCTCGAGGGCTACGGGCTGACCGAGACCTCGGCCGCCGCCACCGTGAACCGGCCCAACCGCAACAAGATCGGCACGGTCGGGCAGCCGTTGCCGGGCGTCGCCGTCAAGATCGCTGACGACGGCGAGATCCTGTTCCGCGGCCCGAACGTCTTCCCCGGGTACTGGCACAACGACACCGCGTCGAGCGAGGCCCTGAACCAGGAGGGCTGGCTGCTCACCGGCGACCTCGGCCGCCTGGACGACGAGGGTTTCCTGCGGGTCACCGGGCGCAAGAAGGAAATCATCGTCACCGCGGGCGGCAAGAACGTCGCGCCCGCCGTGCTGGAGGACCGCCTGCGCGCCCACCCGCTGATCAGCCAGTGCCTCGTCGTCGGTGACGGCCGCCCGTACATCGCCTGCCTGGTCACGCTGGATCCCGAGGCCCTGGAGTTCTGGAAGAAGCAGCACGACAAGCCGGCCGGCGCCACGCCCGCCGACCTGGCCAGCGACACGGACCTGACCGCGGAGATCCAGGCCGCCGTGGACGACGCCAACAAGGCGGTCTCCCGCGCCGAGTCGATCCGCCGTTTCCGCATTCTCGGCACGGACTTCACCGAGGAAAACGGCTACCTCACGCCGTCGCTCAAGGTCCGCAGGAACGTGGTCGTCGCCGACTTCGCCGACGACATCGAGGCCATATATAAACAGCCTCAGTCCGCCTAACGCGGCGGCGCGCCACCGTGGCGCCGCCCGGGCCCGTCAAGCCCCGGGGGTGCCACGCCGGCGCGCCGGCCGCGTTAACACTCGTTTCGAAATGAGTGTTTCGAAACGTTCGTTTCGAGGAGTCTCCGGGAGAGCCGGGGTCAGCCGGCCAGGATCTGCTGGAACCGCTCCGCGACCAGTTCCCAGCGCCATTCGCGGTCGATCCAGGCCAGGCCCTTCTCCCCCATGGCGGCCGCGCCCGCCGGATCGGCCAGCAACTCGGTGATCCTGGTCGCGACGGCGGCGATGTCCCTCCCCGGCACCACGTAGCCGGTCTCGCCGCCGAGTATGGCGTCCGGCGCGCCGCCCGAGTCGCCGCCGACCACCGGCAGCCCTGACGCCGAGGCTTCCAGGTAGACGATGCCGAGCCCTTCTACGTCCAGGCCGCCGCGGCGGGTCCGGCACGGCATGGCGAAGACGTTCCCGGCGTCGTAACAGGCCGGCAGGTCCGCCGCTGGGACCGGCCCGGTGAACCTCACCGAGCCGGCCACCCCGGTCCGCGCCGCCAGCCGTTCGAGCTTCGCGCGATAGGGCCCGTCGCCCACCAGCAGCAGCACCGGCGAGCCGTCCGGGCCACCCCCGCCGCGGGTCGCCGCGGCGGCGAGGACCCGGGGCCAGGCCTTGATCAGCGTGTCCTGGCCCTTGCGCGGGACCATCCGGGACACGCAGACCACCACCGGGCGGTCACCCAGGCCGTGCCGCTGCCTGATCTCGGCGCCGCCCGCCCCCGGCCAGAACACGGTCGTGTCCACCCCGGGTGCGAGCCGCACCATCCGGCCCGCGGCTGCGGGCGACAGCACCCGGCTCAGCCGCACCCGGAAGTACTCCCCCAGGTAGGTGAGCACGTCCACCTGATCACCGATCCGCTTCAGCAGCGCGCGGGCTCCCGGCAGGGCGGCCCAGCCCGCCTCGTGCCCGTGCGTGACCGCGACGATCCGCCGGGCGCCGGCCCGGCGCAGAGCGGGTGCGAGCAGCCCCAGCGGCGCCGCCGCCCCGAACAGGACCGTGTCGCAGTCGTGCTCGCGCAGGATCGCGGCCGCGCGGCGCGCCACCGACGGCACCGGGAGCATCAGCGAGGTCGGGTGCCTGATCACCGGGAACGGCTGCCGGGCGTCGAACTCGGCCGCGCCCGCCCAGGACGGCGCGTAGACGACCACCGAACCGGCCGGCAGCCGGGTCGCGAGCGCGTGCACGAACGACTGGATCCCGCCCCGCCGCGGCGGAAAGTCATTGGTGACGATCAATATTTTCGGCAATGTGTCCTGCTCGCCTTCGGGTTGGACAGAGCGATCATATTCGGCCTGTCCGGAGGGCGAAGAGAACGACGGAGGGCGGCCGCCCAGGCATCGGAGCCTGGGCTGGGCCGCCCTCGTTGGCGTCGCTGACGGGTTACGGGCGCAGCGCCCCGTCGAGGTTTTCGGTGTACCAGCCGCTCAGCGCGACCTTCTCGACGACGGCTCCGGTATGAGGCGAGTCAATGAGCTCGCCGCCGCCGACATAGACGCCGACGTGACCCTCGCCGTCGAACTCCAGGATGTCGCCGGGCTCCAGGTCCGAGGTGGAGACGTGCGGGAGGCTGTCCCACTGCTCTTCGCTGGTGCGCTCAATCGACACGCCCGCGGACGCCCACGCGGCCTGGGTCAGGCCGGAGCAGTCGAAGCCCTGGGAGCACGGGCCGGTGCCGCCGAACACGTAAATGCAGCCGAGCTGGGCGTAGGCGAACTTGACCGCCTGCTCGCCCTGGGTGCTGTCCGGCAGCGGGTCCTGTGCGACCGTCGTCCCGCCCGAACTGCCGGGCATGGTGCCCACCTGCTGGGCCGGAGTCAGCGCGGCGAGCGCCGACTTCGTCTGCGCGGTCACCTTTGCGTTCTGGTTCTTCTTGCTCTCTTCTTTGGCCTTGAGCGCGGCGATCCCGTTCTTGGTCCGCTTGGCCGCCTGCTGGTTGTTCGTGATCTGGCGGGCAGTGTTGAGGAACTGGGTCATCTGGTGGCTGTTGCTGGCCGAGAGCTCGAGCAGAATCGACGACTGGTCCAGAATCTGCTGCGGGTTGTTCGTGGTGAGCAGCGCCTCAGGGGAGTTGATCGAGCCCTGCTCGTAGGCGGCGGTGGCGATCTGCGCCACCTCGGCCCGCAGCGACTTGAACTGGCTCTGGTAGCGCGCCAGCTGGTTGTTCAGCGCAGCGAGCCGCTGGCTGGCCGAGTTCTCCTCCTGCTGATACTGGTCAAGCTGCTCGTCGATCGTGTCCGCCTGAGTGCTCAGCTTCTGCAGCTTGGCCTTGAGCTGGGACACGGTCGGCTTGGACGCCGTGGGCGCCGCGCTGGCCACCCCGGCGGACATGACGAGGGCGCCGGCCGCGAGCAGACCGAGCGAGACAGCCGCGGGCCTGGAAACCCGGCGGAGCCTGCGGATGCCGCGGAGCCTGGAGGTACCGATCAGCGCCGAACTGTCCGATCGCCGCGTACGCACGTGCCTGACACGCCCCTTCTTCCACTTTCCGCCTACCGGGTGAGCTGACGGGTTCGGGCTGTGGAAGCGCGCCCTACGGTCCGGTCCCGTGACGACGGTCCCGGTCCGATTCACCCCTGAGGTATCGCCTGGCGTGGCCCGACGGTACTCCGATGGGTCCCCGGCTTTCCGGCTGACCCGCAGGCCAGGCAGGAAACTCGGCAGTGGCCGATCGCCGCCGCTGGGTAGCGGCTGATAAGCAATGCGGCTCGAAGCCTGAGACTAGTGATATCCGGGTGATGTATTCAACCACTTCGCACACTCTCGCCTAGGCTGCCTGCGGGGCCTGGCTTCCCCGGCGCGCCTCGGGCGGGACTGTCGGTGCCCGGTTCTACGGTGATCGTGTGACCACCTGGGACCCGACCGTGCCCGCCCCGCCGCTCGCTGTGCCGCCCCCCGCGGAGCCGCCGGCGCCGCCGCCTCCTCCTCCCCCGCCGATCAGCACCGGCCCGGTCAGCACGACGCCGATCCAGTGGCTCGCGCGCGCCGATTTCGTGGTGGTCGACGTGGAGACGACGGGCTGGCACCCGCAGGAGGCGGCCATCACTGAGATCGCCGCGGTCCGGGTCAGCGGCGGCCAGCCGGCGGCGGAGTTCTCGACGCTGGTCAATCCGGGCCGCCCGATTCCGGAGGACATCGTCACGCTCACCGGCATCACCGACGCGATGGTCAGCCAGGCGCCGCCGGTCGGCGCGGTCCTGCCGGGCTTCCTCGCGTTCGCCCGCAGTTGCGTGCTGACCGCGCACAACGCGCCGTTCGACGTCGGTTTTCTCGCCGCGGCGTGCGGGCGCTGCAGCATCCTGTGGCCGGACTTCTCCGTCATCGACACCGCGGCGCTGGCTCGCTCGGTGCTCGACGAGACCGAGGTGCCCGACTGCAAGCTGGCCACTCTGGCCGGGTTCTTCGGCGTCAGCACCCAGCCGAACCACCGCGCCCTGGCCGACGCCAGGGCCACCGCCGACGTGCTGCGGCGCCTGATCGGCCGGCTGGCGTCATCCGGCGTGGGCACGCTGGCCGAACTGCCGCCTGACCGGCGGCCGCCGGGGTCAGGCGGTACGCTACTCGGGCAGTCGGGGCCGCCGGCGCCCTGAGGGCCCGTAGGAGGCGGCAGTGGTCACCGCTATCGTTCTGGTCAAGGCCGACGTCGCGCGCATTCCCGAGACCGCCGAGACGATCGTCCAGATACCAGAGGTCTCCGAGGTGTACTCGGTGACCGGCGAGTTCGATCTCGTGGCCATCG
>DATAVV010000480.1:0-1578 GCA_036267555.1 Streptosporangiaceae bacterium
GCTGGGGTCGCCGACCGCGCCGAGCAGGATCGCGTCGTGCCCGCGGATCTCCTCCAGCACCGCGTCCGGCAGCGTCTCACTGGTCCGGTGCCAGCGGCGCGCGCCCAGGTCGTAGTCGGTCACGTCGACCGTCACGTCCGGAGCAGCGGCGCGCAGGACCTTGAGCGCCTCGGCGGTGACCTCGGGACCGATACCGTCGCCGCCGATGACGGCCAGCCTGATCGCGTGAGAAGCCATGGAAAAAAACCTTAATGGTGGTCGGAACGGGCGGGTCTGCATCCGCGGGACAAAACGAGCATGCCCGCCGCCGGCGGGGCCGGCGGCGGGCACAGGGTCAGTCTTCTTCGGAACCGATCCAGCTCATCAGCGGCCGGAGCTTGGCCCCGACCTGCTCGATCTGCTCGCCCCGCTCCTCCTCGCGGCGCTTGAGGAAGTTCGGCGAGCCGGCGTCGAACTCCTCGACCAGCTCGCGGGCGAACTGGCCGTCCTGGATCTCGCCCAGGATCTTGCGCATCTCCTCGCGGGTCTGCTCATTGATCAGCCGCGGGCCGCGGGTGTAGCCGCCGAACTCGGCGGTGTCCGAGCACGACCAGTACATCTTGGAGATGCCGCCCTCGTACATGAGGTCGACGATGAGCTTCATCTCGTGCAGGCACTCGAAGTAGGCGACCTCGGGCTGGTAGCCCGCCTCGACCAGGGTGCCGAACCCGGCCTTGATCAGCTCGGAGACGCCGCCGCACAGCACGGCCTGCTCGCCGAACAGGTCGGTCTCGGTCTCTTCGGTGAACGTGGTCTTCAGCGCGCCGGCCCGGGTCCCGCCGATGCCCTTGGCGTAGGCCAGGGTCAGCGGCCAGGCGTTGCCGGTGGCGTCGCGCTCCACGGCGACCAGCACCGGGACGCCGCGGCCCGCGTTGAACTGGCGGCGGACCAGGTGCCCCGGGCCCTTCGGGGCCACCATGCACACGTCCACGCCCGCGGGCGGCTCGATCAGGCCGTACCGGATGTTCAGCCCGTGCGCGAAGAACAGCGCGTCGCCGTCGACCAGGTTCGGCGCGATGGCCTCGTTGTACAGAGCGCGCTGGACGGTGTCCGGGGCCGACACCATGATCAGGTCGGCCTGCTCACACGCCTCGGCCGGGGTGAACACCGGCAGGCCGTCGTCCTCGGCCCTGGACCGGCTCTTCGACCCCTCCGGCAGGCCGATCCGCACGTCCACCCCGGAGTCGCGGAGGGAGAGCGCGTGCGCGTGTCCCTGGCTGCCGTATCCGAGCACGGCGACGTGCCGCCCCTGTATGATCCCGAGGTTGGCGTCGTCGTCGTAGTAAATCTCTGCCACTGCCTGGCCTTTCTTCTTATCTATGGATTGTTTCCGGCGGTTAGGCGCTGCGTTCGACGGGGCGAAGGGCCCGGTCGGTGATGGACCGGCCGCCGCGCCCGACCGCCACCATGCCGGACTGGACCAGTTCCTTGATACCGAACGGCTCCAGCACCCGGATCAGCGCGTCCAGCTTGTCGCGGTTGCCGGTGGCCTCCACCGTCACCGCGTCCAGCGCCACGTCGACCACCTTGGCCCGGAAG
>DATAVV010000481.1:0-5418 GCA_036267555.1 Streptosporangiaceae bacterium
TGCTCGGGGCCACCGCGACCAGCTTCTCGACCAGTTCCTGGTCGGCCACGTGGAACGCGAGATGGTTGAGGCCCGGGCGGTGGCGGTCGTGCCGGCCCGCGGTGCGGTCAGGCGACTGCTCGAGCACGATGTAGGTGTGGCCCGCGCGCCAGCTACGTCCGCCCGGCCAGTCGCCGAACGGCTTGTAGCCGAGTTCGTCCAGCAGCCAGCCCCAGCTAGCCACGGCGCGGTCGAGATCGGGCACCCAGAACTCAAGGTGATGGATCAGCCCGGTGACCACGTCGGCCATGGGCCCGGGCGGCGGGCCGGCCTGCGGGGCCGGAGAGGGCGGGGATATACCAGCGGGGCCGCTCTCGGGCCAAGGCGCAGCCGGCTCGGGGTCAGGCTGTGCCATTGCCCGCGCCTACCAGGATCAGCCTTCTTGGGCCGGTGTCCGTTGCCATCTGCAGCCAGCTTGAAGCTCGAAGTGGGTCTCGTCGTGCAGCATGGTAACGGGTACATCGGGTCAACTGGCCCGAACCCGATACATCGTGGACTTTGTGTCGCCCGCCGGCCCCGGGCCGGCTCTCCCCCTTAAGCTCTCAGCGGCCCGCTCCTGGCGGGTCCAGGCCGGCCAGCCCGGCCAGGGACGCCCGGTGCCAGTCGGCGGTGCCCAGCCCGATCGAGGAACTCTTGGCCCGCTTCAGGTACAGGTGAGCGGGGTGCTCCCAGGTGAAGCCGATGCCCCCGTGGAGCTGCACGCCTTCCTGCGCGACGCGGACCGCGATGTCGGAGCAGGCCGCCTTGGCCAGCGCGATGGCCACCGGCGTATCGGGCGCGCCGGCCGCCAGGCACGCGGCCGCGTATCTAGCCGCAGCACGGGCCTGGGTCACCCCCACCCACAGGTCGGCCACCCGGTGCTTGAGCGCCTGGAACGAGCCGATCTGGCGGCCGAACTGGCGCCGCTCCTTCAGGTAGGCCACGGTCATCTCGAGGCAGCGCTCGGCCGCGCCGAACTGCTCGGAGGCCAGCATGGCCGCCCCCGCGTCCAGCGCGCGGGCCACGGCCCGGTGCGCGGCCCCGCCCGAGGCGATCCGCCGCGCGGGTACGCCCTCGAAGGTTAGGTCGGCGAGCTGCCGGGTCATGTCCAGCGATACCACCGGCGCGAGGCCCACCGAGTCGGCGCTCACCGCGTAAAGCCCGTATGGCACGCCGTCCGCGGGCACCACCAGCACGTCGGCGGGCAGGGCGTCGGCGACGCCGGCGACGGTTCCGGTGAGCCAGTAGCCGTCGGACCCGCCGCCGGCCGGCGAGACCAGCCGCACCGTCGGCGCCGGCCTGACGGTGCTGGCCCCGGGGGGGCGACCCCCCCAGACCCCCCCGGAGCTGGGCGCGGCCGCGAACGGGACGGCCAGCGCCGCCGTCGTGGTCCCGGCGGCCAGGGCGGCCAGCAGTTCGCGGTCGTCCGCGGCCAGCAGCGCCTCGGTCGCCACGACCGCGGAGCCCAGGAACGGCACCGGGGCCACACCGCGGCCCGTCTCCTCGGCCACGACCGCGGCCTCGCGGTAGGACGCCCCGGCCCCGCCGCTGTCCTCTGCGATCAGCAGGCCCGCGCAGCCGAGGTCGGCCGCCAGCACCCGCCAGAGACCGGTGTCGTAGGTCTGGTCGGTCTCGGTCCTGGCCAGCACCTCACGCCAGCCGCACCGGTCCTCCAGCAGCGAGCGGACGGCGGCCCGCAACTCGGTCTCGGCCTCGCCGTACAGCAGGTCCGGCAACCCGCCGGCCGCCGGCGCGGTGGCCGCGGGCCCGGTCTTCGCGCTGTCGGTGCTCGTGCTCATCGCGGCAGGTCCTTCCATGGCACGCCCTTATCGACCCGGATCTCGGGCGGCAGCCCGAGCACCCGCTCGGCGATGATGTTGCGCAAGATCTCCGACGTTCCGCCCTCGATCGAGTTGCCGCGGGCCCGCAGGTACCGGTAGCCGGCGTCGCGGCCGTAGAAGTTGGCTCCCTCCGGCCGCCGCATCGTCCAGTCGTCGTAACGCAGGCCCTCGGCCCCGTCCAGTTCCACCTCGAACTCGGATATCTCCTGGTTCAGCCGGGCGAAGACCAGCTTGGCCGCGGAACCCTCCGGGCCGGGCTGGCCGGCCGAAAGCTGCTGCCGCAGCCGGGCCCCGGCCAGGCGGGCCACCTCGGCGTCGGCCCACAGCCGCAGCAGCCGGTCATGCAGCCCCGGCGTGCGCCGCTCGGGGTGCTCGCGCCAGGCCGCGGCGGCCGAGCCGATCATGCCGCCCTCCCGGGCCGCGGCGCCGCCGCCGATCGACACCCGCTCGTTCATCAGCGTCGCGGTGGCCACCTTCCAGCCCTCGCCGACCGCGCCGATCCGGTCGCTGTCCGGGATCGGCACGTCGGTCAGGAAGACCTCGTTGAACTCGGCCTCGCCGGTCATCTGGCGCAGCGGCCTGACCTCGACGCCGGGCGCGGTCATGTCGCAGGAGAAGTACGTGAGCCCCTGGTGCTTGGGCACGTCCGGGTCGGTGCGCGCGACCAGCAGCGCGCGGCTGGCCAGGTGCGCCGAGGACGTCCAGACCTTCTGCCCGGTCACCGCCCAGCCCTCCGCTCCTTTGCTCCCGCCCACCTCTCCCTTACGCACCGCCCGTGTCGCCAGGCCGGCCAGGTCGGACCCGGCGCCGGGCTCGCTGAACAGCTGGCACCAGATCTCCTCGCCGGTCCACAACGGCCGCAGCCAGCGCCGCTGCTGCTGCTCGTCGCCGAAGGCGAGGATCGTCGGGGCGGCCATGCCCAGCCCGATGCCGTTGCGCTCGGGGCGGTTGGTCGGGGCGCCGGCCGCGGCGAACGCGGCGTCGACGGCGGGCTGCAGGTCGCGCGGCAGGCCCTGGCCGCCCAGTCCGGCCGGGTAGTGCACCCAGGCCAGCCCGGCGTCGAAGCGAGCCCGCAGGAAGTCGAGCCGGTCCGTCCCGGCCGGGTCGCGGGTGGCGAGGAACGCGCGGACCTGGTCGCGCAGGTCGCCGGCCGTGGTCACCGGGTCCTCAGCACAGCGGCCCGCCGGCCACGTAGATCACCTGGCCGGAGATGAACCCGGCGCCCTCGCTGGCCAGGAACGACGCGAGGTTGGCGATGTCCTCGGGCTGACCCACCCGGCGGACCGGGATCCGCTCGGCGGCGGCCTTCTGGAAGTCGGCGAAGTCCACGCCGATCCGGGCCGCGGTGGCCGCGGTCATGTCGGTGACGATGAACCCGGGCGCGATCGCGTTGACGGTGATCCCGAATTGCCCGAGCTCGATCGCGAGCGTCTTGGTGAAGCCCTGCAGGCCCGCCTTGGCGGTGGAGTAGTTGGCCTGGCCGCGGTTGCCGAGCGCCGAGCTGGACGACAGGTTGACGATCCGGCCGAACCGCTGGTCCACCATGTGCTTCTGGGTGGCCCTGGCCATCAGGAACGCACCCCGCAGGTGCACGCCCATGACCGTGTCCCAGTCATCGTCGCTCATCTTGTACAGCATGTTGTCCCGGATCACGCCGGCGTTGTTGACCAGGACCGCGGGCGGCCCGAGTTCGGCCACGACCTTGTCCACGCCGGCCTTGACCTGGTCGGACTGGCTGACGTCGGCTCCCACGGCGACCGCGCGCCCGCCGGCGGACGTGATCGCCTCGACGGTGCCGGCCGCGTCGTCCTCCTTCAGGTCGAGCACGCCCACGGCCAGCCCGTCCGCGGCCAGCTTGCGCGCGACGGCCGCGCCGATGCCGCGGGCGGCGCCGGTCACGATCGCCACCCGCTGCGCGTGTTCCTCTGACATGCGTTCCTCCTGTTAGCTAGGCGTACTTTCTGAGCGCGCGGCTTCCCTAGGCGTACTTCCTGAGCTCACGGCGGGCCAGCGAGCGCTTGTGCACCTCGTCGGGCCCGTCGGCGAACCGCAGCGTCCTGGCGCCGGCCCACAGGTGGGCCAGCGGGAAGTCCTGGCTGACCCCGCCCGCGCCGTGGACCTGGATGGCCCGGTCCAGCACCCACTCGGCCATGGCCGGCGTGGCGATCTTGATGGCCTGGATCTCGGTGTGCGCGCCCCTGTTGCCCACCGTGTCCATCAGCCAGGCCGTCTTGAGCACCAGCAGCCGCGCCGACTCGATCCGGACCCGGGCCTCGGCGACCCAGTCCTGGATCACGCCCTGGTCGGACAGGAGGCCGCCGAACGCCGACCGGTGCGTGGCCCGCGCGCACATCAGCGCCAGCGCCCGCTCGGCCATGCCGATCAGCCGCATGCAGTGGTGGATGCGGCCGGGGCCCAGCCGGGCCTGGGCGATCGCGAAACCTTCGCCCTCGCCCGCGATGAGGTTGGCGGCCGGCACCCGGACGTCGCGGAACTCCACCTCGGCGTGCCCGCCGTGCGGGCCGTCGTCGTAGCCGTACAGGCTCATCCCGCGCTGGAACGTGATCCCCGGGGTGTCCCGCGGCACCAGGATCATCGACTGCTGCCGGTGCCGCCCACCCGCCTCCCCATTCCCCTTCACTGGCGCGGTCTTGCCCATCACGATGAGGATCTGGCAGCGGGGGTCCATCGCTCCCGACGACCACCACTTGCGGCCGTTGATCACGTACTCGTCGCCGTCCCGCTCGATCCTGGTCGAGATGTTGGTGGCGTCGGAGGAGGCGACATCGGGCTCGGTCATGCAGAACGCCGACCGGATCTCGCCCTCGAGCAGCGGCACCAGCCAGCGTTCCTGCTGCCGGGCACTGCCGAACTCGGCCAGCAGTTCCATGTTGCCCGTGTCCGGCGCCGCGCAGTTCAGCGCCTCGGGCGCGATCGCCGGGCTGTGCCCGGCGATCTCGGCCAGCGGCGCGTACTGCAGGTTCGTCAGCCCGGCGCCCTCGGGGTGGTGGGTCAGGAACAGGTTCCACAGCCCCCGGCTCCTGGCCTGCGCCTTCAGTTCGTCGATGACCGGCGGCCGTTCCCAGTGCCGGCCCTCGGCCGCCCCGGCGGCCACCTGATCGGCAAAGACCTTCTCGGCCGGGTAGACGTGCGAGTCCATGAACGCCAGCAACTGCCCGCGGAGTTCTTCGGTGCGCGCGTCGTACGCGAAGTCCATCGGCCGCCTCCCACGGTTCCCCGGCGAGCATGCGTCCGGGTAAGGCTATCTACCCACCGGTACGACGCCACGCTACGGTCTGTGCATGGCGCAGGTCGAGTCCGTCGGCGGCCCGGTTGACGTGGCCAGCCTCGGGACAACGCTCATGCACGAGCACGTCTTCGTGCTCAGCGAGGAAATCCGGCAGAACTACGGCGGCGACTGGGACGAGGAAACCCGGTTGGCCGACGCGGCCGGGAAGCTGAACGCCTTACGGGCGCGCGGCTGCGACACGATCGTCGACCCGACCGTGATCGGGCTGGGCCGCGACATCGGGCGGATCAAGCGGGTCGCGGCCAGGAC
>DATAVV010000482.1:0-1766 GCA_036267555.1 Streptosporangiaceae bacterium
AGATGTTCCCGGAGGATCAGGCGGGCTTGCGGGCGACGGCGCCGTAGTTGGGGAGGTTGCGGATAGTGCCGGGGTTCCCGGTGCCGGCCCGCCAGCGGTGCAGCTGGACGAGGCCGGGGTCGATCAGGTCCAGGCCGGCGAAGAAGCGGGTGACCTCGGCGTGGCCGCGGGCGGTGAGCGGGACGGCGGCCTGGTCGTTGTAGGCCCGCATGGAGGTGGCCATCTGGGCGGTGGCGACGTCGCTGGCGGGATGCGAGATCACCAGGTAGCTGCCCGGCGGCATGGCCTCCATCAGCCGCGCTACGAGCGCGGCCGGGTCGTCCTCGTCGGGGATGCAGTGCAGCACCCCGAGGAGCATGACCGCGACCGGCCGGCCGAAGTCCAGCGCCGCCTTGGCCCGGGCCAGGATCGTGCCGATGTCGCGCAGGTCGGCGTCGACGTAGGCGGTCGCGCCCTCGGGGACGCTGGTCAGCAGGGACCGGGCGTGCAGGAGGACGATCGGGTCGTTGTCGACGTACACCACCCGCGACTCCGGGGCCGCCCGCTGAGCCACCTCGTGCGTGTTGTTGGCCGACGGCAGCCCGGTCCCGATGTCGAGGAACTGCCTGATCCCGGCCTCGGCCGCCAGGTAGTGCACCGCGCGGCCCAGGAAGGCGCGCTGCGCGCGGACGCTGAGCCGGATCTCCGGGAGGGACGCGATGACCTGCTCGGCTACCACCCGGTCGGCGGCGAAATTGTCCTTGCCGCCCAGCCAGTAGTCGTAGACCCGCGCGATATGCGGCACGCTCGTATCGAGCGATACGGCATCTTCACCCGTAGGGCCGCCGGTCACCGGCTTGTCCTTCCCGCCGACATCCCCCGCGGGCAAGCTTTCCGTATCACGGCAAACCATCGCAACCCGACGTCGCCAAATTATTATCTCGTGATAGAACCGCACCGCTCCCACCTGGCCAAGGTCCGCGAACCTTGACACGCAACGGGATCCACTGGTTCGCTACCCGGCATAGCAAAGTTTCTGATTTGTTTCATTTTGTCATGATGGGGTGGCGGGAATGGCCCGGATCAGACTTCTCGCGGTCTTGCTCGGCACCGTGATGACAGCGGCTATCGCGGTCCCGGCCGCGGCGGCGCAGGCTCCGGCGGCGCCGGCGGCACCGGCCGGGGTGACCGCGCACGTCTGGGTGACCACGCCGGACGGGACGGACAAGCTCACCCCGCTGGCCCCGGCCACGTTCGCCCCGGCCATGGGCAGCATCGCGCCGTCCGCGCCTGCCATCGTGGTCGACCCCACCTTGACGTATCAGACCATGCAGGGCTTCGGCGGGGCGATCACCGACTCCTCCGCGACCGTGCTGTACCGGCTGTCCCCGGCGGCGCGGGCGGCCACCATGCGGTCCCTGTTCGACCCGGTGAGCGGAGACGGCCTGGACTACCTGCGCCAGCCCATCGGCGCGAGCGACTTCGTCGCCACCGCGGACTACACCTACGACGACCTGCCCGCCGGGCAGACCGACTACGCCCAGAGCCACTTCTCCGTCCAGCATGACCAGACGCAGATCCTGCCGCTGCTGCGCCAGGCCAAGGCCCTCAACCCGAGGCTGCAGATCATCGCGACGCCGTGGAGCCCGCCGGCGTGGATGAAGACCAACGGCTCCCTGATCGGCGGCCGCCTCATCGATGATCCCCGGATCTACCGCTCCTACGCGCTGTACCTGCTGAAGTTCGTCGAGGCGTACCGGGCCAACGGCGTCACCGTGAACGCGATC